>CAMWNL010000026.1 GCA_947175585.1 uncultured Bacteroidales bacterium
GCGACGCTCAGTCACTCGGCATGCCGCTTAACTACGGCGGCCCGTATCTCGGATATATGTGCACGACCAAGGCGCTGATGCGTAAGTTGCCGGGGCGTATCGTCGGCGCAACCACTGACCGCAATGGTCAGAGAGTGTTTGTGCTGACACTTCAGGCTCGCGAACAACACATACGCCGCGAAAAGGCAACGTCAAACATCTGCTCGAATCAGGGACTGATGGCTCTCCACACGGCTGTCTATCTGTCGCTCGTCGGAGCAAAAGGCCTCAAGGAAATCAATGACCTCGGTTACGGAGGTCTGCGTTATCTCGCCGACGGTCTCACCGCCACCGGCCGCATGAGACTCAAATATCCGGAGCGGCCGTTTGTCAACGAAGCGCTATTCCGCACAGCTGATCCGCTGACGGCTGACATGGTGCTCGAAGCTGCGGCGGCAGAAGGAATCCTTGGCGGCGTCAAGGTCGACGAGTGTGAGATATTAATAGCTGTCACCGAAATGCAGACTAAAGCTGAAATGGACCGCTATGTTTCAATCGTAAAAAACATTGAGCTATGAACCGACGACTATACGACAAACTGATATTCGAACATTCTCACCCGGGACGAAGCGGCTACAGTCTGCCGCGTAATGATTTCAGCCGTCACGTCGGCGAACTGCCCGAAAGTTGCCTGCGAAAAGAGGCTCCGGCTCTGCCTGAGGTCGACGAACCGACCGTGGTGCGTCACTACACCAATTCGAGCACCAATAACTTCGGTGTAGACACGGGCTTCTATCCGCTCGGATCGTGCACGATGAAATATAATCCCAAAATCAATGATGCGCTCGCCGCGTCACGCTCGATTGCCGCGCTGCATCCATTTCAGCCGGCGGACAGTGTGCAGGGTGCGCTGGAAATCTACTGGGAGTTGCAAAGTGCGCTGAGTGAAATCGGCGGTATGTCGGAATTCACGCTCAATCCGTTTGCCGGCGCCCACGGCGAGCTGACAGGTCTGTTGGTGATCAAGGCTTATCATCTGTCTCGTCAGGATGCAGGACGCGACACGGTGCTTGTGCCGGACTCGGCTCACGGCACGAATCCGGCCTCGGCTGCGGTCGCAGGCTTTAAGGTTGTAGAGGTGAAAAGCCTCGCCGACGGCACAGTCGACGTGGATGATCTGCGATCCAAGCTCAATGACTCTGTCGCGGCAATGATGATGACCAATCCCAATACAGTCGGAATGTTTGAGAAGAATATTCCTGCGATTGCAAAGCTCGTGCATGAGGCCGGAGGTCTGATGTACTATGACGGAGCCAACCTTAATCCGATGCTCGGCATAGCCCGACCAGGTGATATGGGTTTTGACGTGATGCATATCAATCTGCACAAGACTTTCTCCACGCCTCACGGCGGCGGCGGTCCGGGCGCAGGTCCGGTCGGTGTGCGCAAGGGTCTGGAACAATTCCTGCCTAATCCTCGGGTAGTGAAAAAAGCAGACGGAAGTTTTGATGTGGCTTTTGAAGATACATCGCTCGGCCGCATATCGGGATGGTTAGGCAATTTCACGGTCTATATCCGTGCGCTTGCCTATATACTCAGTCTCGGAGGTGACAATCTGGCGAAGGTCGGTCCGCTGGCGACGCTTAATGCCAATTACGTGATGAACCGACTGAAAGATGTCTATCTGCTGCCGATCGCCGGACCTTGCAAGCACGAATTTGTGTTTGACGGTCTCAAGGACAAATCGACGGGAGTGACTACGCTCAATGTGGCGAAGCGTCTGCTTGACTTCGGTTTCCACGCTCCGACAATCTACTTCCCCCTACTCTTCCATGAGTCGCTGATGATTGAGCCGACCGAGACAGAGAGCCGTGAGACACTCGACAGCTTTATTGAAGCTATGCGGCGCATAGCCGATGAGGCGGCCGAGACTCCGGAAGTAGTGAAAGAGGCGCCACACGACACACCGGTGTCGCATCCCGACGACACGGAGGCGGCGCTACACCCGATAACTTCATGGCAAGACTTATGCGCACTACAGAAATAATCATCATCGGCGGAGGACCCGGCGGCTATGAAGTGGCCGCCGAGCTCGCCGCCACCGGTCACAAGGTGGTGCTCATAGAGCGAGACCGTCTCGGGGGTACATGTCTAAACCGCGGATGCATACCGACCAAATGTCTGTGTGCCTCGGCATCGACGGCGATGACTGTGGCGTCGGCAGCGGAGTTTGGCGTGGATATCAGCTCGGTGACGGTCGATTATGGCCGGGCTGTGGAGAGAGCAAACGGCTTCATCAATAAGTTGCGAGACGGTGTCGGGGCGATGATGCGCGACGTCGAGGTGATAAGCGGAGAAGCTTCGCTGAAGGCA
The DNA here is from genome assembly GCA_947175585.1 of uncultured Bacteroidales bacterium. Classification (GTDB taxonomy): domain Bacteria; phylum Bacteroidota; class Bacteroidia; order Bacteroidales; family Muribaculaceae; genus CAG-873. The sequence continues at coordinate 2,353 of CAMWNL010000026.1, forward strand.
GACAAGGTTGTGGAGGTCAACGGTGAGGAGATCACGGCTGAACGGATTATCATAGCTACCGGCTCGCGTCCGGCTGTACTCGACATACCGGGGGCTAAGTTTGCGGTGACGAGCGATGAGTTTCTGTCGCTGACCGAGATACCGCAGCGAGTGGCTATCATCGGCGGCGGTGTGATCGGACTCGAATTTGCATCGATTCTGGCAGCGTTTGGCAGAGAGGTGACGGTGATAGAGTTCTGCAAAGAGGTGCTACCGCCGTTTGACGCTGAGATTGCGAAGCGACTGCGCACGGCTCTGACCCGTCGGGGCATCAAATTCCTGATGTCGACCAAAGTTGTCGCTATCGAGCAGGGTCTGCGAATCATCTATGAAGGTAAGCGTGGTAAAGATTCGCTCGAATGTGATCTCGCTGTGATGGCCGTGGGCCGATGGCCGGTGTTGCCGAAGGGCACGGAAGAGGCCGGTATCGAATTGACCGAGCGAGGTTTTATCAAGGTTGACGAGCTGATGGAAACGTCGGTCAACGGGGTTTATGCGGTCGGCGATGTCAACGGACTGTGTATGCTCGCTCACGCTGCGTCTGCTCAGGCACGGCGGGCGATCGGCAGTGATGTGAATCTCGACGTGATACCGTCGGCTGTGTTTACTCAGCCAGAAGCTGCGATGGCAGGCATGACTGAGGATCAAGCCAAGGCAAAGGACTATGACCTGATGATCGGTAAGGCTTCGTTTGCGGCCAACGGCAAGGCGCTCGCGATGGGCGAAGGTGAAGGCACGGTCAAAATAATATTTTCACGTGAAAGCGGTTTCATATTAGGATGTCATATCATCGGGCCTCACGCGGCTGATCTTATTGCTGAGGTGACGGCGCTGATGTTCGGTATGACGACCCGTGAGGAATTGGCTGACGAACTTGTGCACGGTCATCCAACGCTGTCTGAGGTCATCCAGACTGCGGCGCGCAATGCTAAATAAGCTAAGGTTTATGGCAGTGAATTTTAATTTACTAATTCCAACGGCTCTGATCGCTGCATGCATAATTCTGATTTTATTCGGAGCATCAGCATGCAAGGTTCATAAACAGAATGCGGAACGAAAGGAGTATCAGGTCAGGTTGCCGGAGGAAATGCGTTTTGCTACAGTTGAATTTGAAATGGACGGTATGCCCCATGTCGCTGTTTTCAATACAGCGATTGTCGAACTTGAACCGAAGGAGGTATTCGGCTGGTTTCTATCATTACAAGTAAAGTTTGAGGCAACAGTAGGCGATGATATGCCGAATAATGATGATGTGGTCAAGATGCAGGATTTCTCGGATTCGCTGACCGAGAAATTAGCGGTCGACCAGTCGCATCCGAATGCTCTTTTTCTCGGCAGAGTAACGGGACATGGCGAAACGATGATGATGTGGTATGTCAATAATCCTGAAATCGCACATAAATATCTTCAAGGTGTGATTGACTCAGAGGAGTATCCGTTTCATTTTAAATATGAAATGGTGGCAGACCAAAAATGGGAAAACGCTAATTATTGGCTTAAACCGCTTACTAAGAAATAATCTCGAATACGATGACAAAAAGTCCATAACTCAGTGGAATCGCACCACGAGTTATGGACTTTTTTTGGTTATAAGGGTGGATGTGTGTTTTCTGATTATTGTTGAGGGAGTTTGAATGAAACGGGCAAGGTGTTGACTACGCTTACCGGTTTGCCTTTGACACGGGCAGGGGTCAATGCCGGCATGGATTTAACTACTCTCAAAGCTTCTTTATCGAGATCGGGATGTCGGCCTCTCAGAACCCGTGGATTGACAATTTTGCCATCTTGATCAATCACAAGTTCAACTATAACCTTACCTTGGATTCCTTCGGCCAAGGCATCGGCAGGATACTGAATGTTGTCAGCAATCCAATCATACATAGCCTGCGCACCACCGGGGAATTGCGGTTGCTCGTCAACAAGAGCGATATTATAAACATCATCTCCATCTTCTTCAGTGAGAGCTGAGTCGATTTTCTCTTCTTTTGCTACTTGCTCATCACTCAGATCGCCTGTAATAATGCAATAACTTAGCCTCTTAAATGGCTTTTGGGGTATTACGATATCATCAATCCACCATCTATCGTTCCAACAATGCATTCCATAAACCATATTCACTGTTCTTACACCATAATCAATATGGGCTTTTACTGTTGCTTGATGTGGATAATCGAACTTAATATTATCAAAATGCAAAGTAAAATACTCTGCGTCACTCATATCACCCCACAATAATGATTCATCTTCTAATGAACTCGCTCCTGTTAGTTGATTATACCATTCTTTATTATAAATAAAATAGAGTGAAAAGGGATCTTGAAGCCTCTCAAAGTTTTGTTCTTCAAATTTTCTTCTTTGAAATTCTTTTTGCTGCTCAATTGAAGCCAACGAACCTTGCTCAGAACATAACCGAGTATAATAGTAACCCAATATTGCATTTTCAATAAGATATCGATTCTCAGGTGTGTCTTGCGCCTTGGCACCGATTCCGCTGGCGGCAATGATTAAAAGGAGGGATAATGTTTTGATAATTCTGTTCATCACAAATAAATTTTGGCTAAAAAAACTCAGGCCTAATTAGATAGAGCATGCAATATCTTAAATAGACCTGAGTTAAACTGACATTTTATTAATTAAGATGTTTTTTTTATCTTACATTAATACTCATAAATCGTGCCGTCGTTCGGATCAATCAATTGAGCATGTCCGTCAACAGCGAGTAATTGTAAGGTTGTGGTACCTCCATTAAAGGTCACAATCTTCACAGTCGCGTAAGCGACATTGTTTTCATTTACACCGATATCAGAAATCTTCACCTCATTAGCTATAATTGTTCCGTTACAATAAACGGTTTGGGCGTAATTACTAAACGTTATTGATAGCCCAGCTCCTTTGAAAGTCTTTCCGTTGAGATAAATACAAACATCTTTTGAATTTTTAAAACTCAACGCATAAGATCCAGATTCAGTTTTTGACTCGTAGTAATCAGAATCATCACTACTACCACTGTCGCTGCCGCCACAGGAATACAGAGCGACAGAAGCAGCCAAAGCACAAAAAAGCAGATTAATTTTTTTCATAAAAAAATGATTAATTATTGTAATACAATATAACAGATCAGTCGTTAGTATCTAAAAGTTAAAGCTTCTTCATCTTGCATAGTGAATTGGAAAAGTTCATGTTGTTCTGAGTGAAAGCTCCGTCATTCATTAAGTAGAACTTACCTATCAATTGAAGTAGATCTAATCAGTTTTTCCATTTCAATATAAGTTATAATGATTAATTTTTTTTATTTCTTAAATAGATGAGATGAAGGATTGTCAAGGTTTCCTATATTATGTGTGAATGCACCATCCTTTCTCAAATACATACTCCAGCGCGATACACGATAAGTGTTCCATTTAGGGTTGTCAATGGCAACATGCATGTGACCATCATAATCATAGATTTTGATGACGTCATCCGATACTTTCTCCCATTCTCCGTCAAATTCCTCATACCAGCGGTCTAATCCGGTCCACCTTTGGTGGACTTTACATGTACCGTCAGGGTTGATTTTTATCGTGAAATATTCAGGCTTGTTATTCGTTCTACCTTCCCATTTACCTTTATACCAAGTTTTAGCGCTATCTCCGCATCCTACCGAGCATATTGATATCATTAACAATAATAAACCTAAAAAATGTTTAAATCTTGAATTCATGTTTTATCTTATTTGTAGTCTGTTAACTGGATTGTAAATTGTTCCTGTCTCTCTTCAGCGCATGAAACCATATACGCATACAAAAAAATTCTTTTTAATTACATTCATAAGCATATATCTTAGTTAAGATTAAAATTTATAGTGCAAACAGATTTGAGACTTTACGCTGTTGTTCTTTTGTCATATTCATTCCTTGAAGACGATTATATATTTCATCCGCCTGATCCGAGATTCGTTTTGATTCTGACATGCGACCAGCATTATAAGCTTTTTCAAACTGATCATGGAGAACTTCAAGTTGCTTAATCAAATTCTCAATTTGCTTTTTTTCGTTAGCAGTCTGCTTAACCTCACTCGAATTGGATGATTGAGTAGAATACTCATAATTATTCGAATCGGATGAATCTCCATTTATTAAAGGCGTTCCCCAAATTAGCAACGCTATTCCAATCACTGCCTGATATCCCTTGTTTTCACCTGCAATTGTAAATAGACAAAGGAGACCAAAAACTATCCACATATACCAAGGACAATAACCGGCACCGCCAACCATAAAAAACACGATAATAAATGCAATACCAATCCAACGGGAAGTAGAAACGTTTTTTTGAGTTTCGGATGTATCTGACATATTTTTGAAATTTATTTAGTGTTTTAACATTATTCATTTAAGCGAAACTCTCTACAAAGATCCGACATAAGGGTTTGAACGTTTGGTTCATTCCATTCCGGAATCGGATGTGTCGCGCCAATAAAATTAACATCGTCTCCGTAATAAGCTCTTATATCATCAATATAAGATGGTCCAAAGAGCAGCCTTAATGCACGCTTCGCGTTATGGCTTAGTCCTTTTCTCATTAATAGTTCGTATCCGCATAAAGCTATTAATTCCCTATAATGATTCAGGCAATCTCCATGCAATTGTTTATATTTATTTCCAAATGCATTTATTAGCCCAATATGAATCTTCATCGTAAGTTCCATATACAACCAATATTAGTAATTATTTTAATCCTTTTTTCTATATTTGTTCCAGATCAAATTTAGTTGATCCGGAACAAATTACGTAAACTTTTAATTAAACTATGCTATCTGCGTATAATATTCACATTTTCTGGGAATCTCTCCCCCCGTTTTAAATCTTTTAAATCGACCATAGATGGAATAGTAACGGTAGTTAAAGCAGTACAACCTCTGAAAGCAAATACTCCGATTTCTCGGATCGAATTCGGAATATCAACAGATCTTAGACTTGAACAATTCTCAAAAGCACCTGCACCAATTATACTGACAGAATTAGGAATATCAACAGATCTTAGACCTGAACAATTCTCAAAAGCATCGGCACAAATTATTCTGACTGAATTAGGAATAGTGATATTAGTAATACTGGTACAACCCCAAAATGTCCACTGTTTTATTTCTTCAAGAGAATTGGAAATTGTTACGTTTTCAAGATTGGCACAACCGCTAAACGCGCTCTCTCCTAAATAAGTAACTGAATTAGGAATAATGATGCTTTTTAAATTAACACAGCCAGAAAATGCTCTGCTGTCAATTGACGTAACGGTATTAGGAATACCGATACTTGATAAATTTTTACATTCACGAAATGCACTAGATCCAATAGTCTTAAGAGAATTAGATAAAGTAACATTTACCATCTTTTCACAACCAAAGAATGCACCTTCGCTAATAGTAATAACAGAATTAGGAATATTTATATCCGTTAGGCCTGTGCAACGTCCAAATGCCCATTCCTTTATTTCAACAATCGAATTTGGGATTATCACGGATGTAAGATTTTTGCAATCAGAGAATGTATATTCTGCAATCCATATAACACGGTAATTTTTATCTTTATAGTTAATTTGCTCGGGAATTTTTATTTCGCCACTATACTCACTTACGAGTCGACGCCCAATATCATCTCGGTAACAATTCTCAGGGTTGTGAGTAACAGCGACCTCAGTCGGCGAAACCTGCATATAGAAAATATTGTCTATTTCAAACGTAGGAAACATATTCATCTCTGAAATAATCTCCACCGCACTCTCCTTTAAATCATTAATATTATCAATATATAAAACACCGTTATCCTTAATCACTGTATATTTATCACCATTCCGAAGGGTAACGTAGGCACAAGAAGGATTCGCAACTTCAACACTTTCAACTTCAAGATTAAAGTCGTATGGTCCATCTTGTCCGCCCCAGAAAATATCCCAATCAAAACCAATAATACCATCATCGCATATATATTCTGCTTTAGAAAGTCGGTTTAAAATCCAATTAAAGTTTTCTGAATAGATAGATTTATAATAATTATTGCTATCTGAGAGTTCTTCATTTATAGGATATTCGAGTTCTGAATTTATATCAAGATTCTTAAATTCATTAATCATCGCCGAACTATAAACGCCATCCCTATCTATCATTCCTTTATCATAATATGCCTGATATAAGAATTTTATCGCTTCCTCTGAAGACAACGATAGGTTATCGTTACCGTCATTATCATTGCCTTCCGTTTTAATCTCATTTAAATTACGCTGGGCAGAGTCGTTTGCATTCTTTCCACATCCCGTCAAGATAAACATTAGGATACCTACAGTGAATGCAGTTACAAAAAAGATTTGTTTTTTCATTATTCTTTCCTTAGTGGTTTACTTCCTTAATCTCTTGAAAATCTTTTGCCATTATTACAGTAAAGGTATCCACCTTTAACAGATAAATGACCTTGTCCTCCTTTTGATTACTATTTCTTTTGGCTGGCATGAACTGATCTACACTTACTACAATTTGACATTTCTTTGCCGAGCGAAGCTACATAACCGAAAGGTTATATCCAATGGTTAACAACATTTTCTGTTTATACTTTGAAATAAGTTTAGGTCACTGCGATACTTTAATTTCTATATGGTGTATGAGTCCATGTAATTCCTATTTCCTCTGAAATATCATATATTAGATTGTCGACTCCTAATCGTTGCCATACCGCTGCATATCCTTCTGTTGTTATACACGCACCATATGCTCCAATAGGGTTCTCTTGAATTGTAGTTTTTACAATAGTAATGATCTCATCACTAATACCTCTTTCTTGCATCTTAAGGTATAGACTTTCAATTTTTTCTATATCTGTAGTATACATAATTGGTTTTCTTCAAAGTACATATCTTATACCTAAATATGCTACTGCTAATATAGCATTCAATCTAATCAGCAGTAGCTAAAACAAAGTGACTCTATCTTTTACATTTATAATTATCGGCGGATAACTTTCACTGTCTCAGGAAATGTATGATCAGAAATAACTGTTTTTGCCGGGAGAGTAATCGACTTGAGAGCTTTGCAACCGTAAAATGCACCATCACCTATTGATGTCACCGAATTTGGTATGGTGATTGAAGTGAGGGATTCGCAACCTTCAAATGCATTATTATATATTTCTGTCACCGAATTTGGTATAGTGATTGTGGTAAGGGATTTGCAACCGTCAAACGCATAACTACCTATTGTTGTCACCGAATTTGGTATAGTGATTGAAGTGAGGGATTTGCAATCTTCAAATGCACCATCACCTATTGATGTCACCGAATTTGGTATGGTGACCGAAGTGAGGGAGGTGCAACGGTAAAATGCAGTCTCACCTATTGATGTCACCGAATCTGGAATAGTGATTGAAGTGAGGGATTCGCAATATAAAAATGCACTCGGACATATTGAAGTCAA
>CAMWNL010000027.1 GCA_947175585.1 uncultured Bacteroidales bacterium
TGCACGCCGACGGACGTGATGTCTACATGATTTACGAACCGATGGCAGCGGCTCTCGGCATCGGCATCGATGTCGAAGCCCCCGAGGGAAATATGATTGTCGACATAGGCGGCGGCACAACTGAAATCGCCGTGATTTCACTCGGCGGCATCGTCAGCAACAAGAGTATCCAGATTGCAGGCGATGACCTAACCGAAGACATTCAGAATCACATGCGACGCGCCCACAATATCAAGGTCGGCATACGCACAGCCGAACAGATTAAGATGAATGTCGGTTCGGCTCTTACCGAACTTGATAATCCGCCTGAGGACTTCGTCGTTCACGGTCCTAACGTGATGACCGCTCTCCCTATGGAAGTGCTTGTCACCTATCAGGAAATCAGCCACTGCATCGAAAAGACCATCTCCAAGATTGAAGCGGCTGTACTCGGAGCGCTCGAACAAACGCCTCCGGAACTTTACGCCGACATCGTGCGCAACGGCATCTACCTTGCCGGCGGCGGCGCTATGCTCCGTGGCCTCGACAAACGTCTGACTGATAAGATCGGCATACAGTTCCACATTGCCGAAGATCCCCTTCTCGCTGTGGCACGCGGCACAAATGTGGCGCTGAAAAATATTGCCAAGTTCTCGTTCCTCATCCGATAAAATCACAGAAGGAGTCAGACCGTGCGTGAGTTATTCGACTTCTTTATACGCAACAGCAAGTGGTTTGTCTACGCTTTTTTTATCGTAGTCAGCTGCATGCTGTTGTTTCATAGTAACCCTTACCAGCACTATGTATTTCTGACGTCGGCCAACTCTGTCACCTCAACAGTCTACGAACTCAGCAACAACGTAACGTCATATTTCAATCTCCGGGAAATCAACGAAGACCTCAACCGTCGCAATGCTGCCCTCGAAAAAGAGGTTATTGATTTGAGAGAGAGTCTGCAACGGTTCATTGAGAAAAACTATGCAGACACCCTCGTGATAGACCCGGAAGTCGACCATTTTGATTTCATTGTAGCTCATGTGATCAACAACAGCATCTCACGACCCTACAATTATATCACTCTCGACAAAGGTTCTGACGACGGCGTGAAAGCCGAACTCGGAGTCATTGACCAGAACGGCGTCGTCGGCATCGTCAGTGTTGTCGGACGCAAAAACGCCCGCGTCATATCGCTCCTCAATCCTAATCTGCGTCTTTCGTGCAAGATAAAAAACAGCGATAACTTCGGTTCGCTCGTCTGGGACGGCAACGACCCGACAACTGCCCTTCTCGAAGAACTTCCTCGTCACACTACCTACACTCCCGGCGACACAATCGTCACAAGCGGATACTCGGCTGTATTCCCTCCCGGCCTGCCGGTCGGCATCATTCTGGATGACGGACGGGACCACAACGAGAACTTCTTCACTCTCAAAATAAGGCTTTTTGCCGACTTCACTGCTTTGGGCAATGTCCAGATTGTAACCAACAACTACGCCGAAGAACTCAAAGCTATCGAACAGCTCGACAATACCGACAACAAAAAGACCACCCGACAATGAGCAAGACCGCTATTATCCTGACAGCACTTTTTCTGGTGCTGGTGCCGGCTCAGGCTGTTATCTTCAACAACCTGGTGCTCTTCAACGTCGCATTGCCGCTGGTCTTCATCTATCTGATAATTAGTCTTCCGGTAACGCTCAGCACCAACTGGTCAATCACCATCGGCTTCGCCGCCGGACTGGCTGTCGACATCTTTTCCGATACCCCCGGCATGAACGCTCTCGCCTGCACGACACTTGCCTTCCTCCGCAAGCCGGTCTATCATCTTTATATGTCATACGATGATGACCTCTTAGGTCTCAGACCGGGCATATCCACAATGGGCTGGGCCGCATATTTCAAATATATGCTGACGATGGTCTTCATCTACTGCCTGATGGTCTTTTCTATCGAAGCTTTCCAGTTTTTCAATATCAAATTGCTGCTTGAGCGTACAATCTTCAGCACCATCTTTACGTTCATAATAATATACGCAATCGACAGCCTCTCCTTTAAACGGTCGTGAGAAAAAACTACAATTTAGAAAAACGTAAATATGTGATCGGCGGATTTCTTGTTTTGATCGCCCTCATATATCTTATCCGCCTTTTTGATCTTCAGATTCAGGACGGCCGCTATAAAGCGTCGGCCGACTCCAACGCATTTCTAAAAAAGACGGTTTACCCGTCGCGTGGTCTTATTTATGACCGCAACGGCGAACTCGTCGTCTACAATCAGCCGGCCTACGACGTCATGCTGATTCCGCGCGATGTACAGCCGTTTGACACAGCCGACTTCTGCCGCACTCTTAACATCACCCCACAGCAACTCGAAAAACGCTTTGCCGACATGCGCGACAAGCGTCTTAATCCAGGATATTCATCCTACACACCTCAGAAACTCATCTCCCAACTGTCATCGCAAGACTACGGCCGTCTGCAGGAGAAACTCTATCGTTTCCCCGGATTTTTTATCCAGAAACGCATCCTCCGACAGTACAACCACTCTACGGCCGCCAACGTGCTCGGCAATATCCGTGAAGTATCGGCAAAAGACATTCAGAACGATGACTACTACACCCAAGGCGACTATACCGGCGACCTCGGCGTCGAGAAAAGCTACGAACCATATCTGCGAGGTCAGAAAGGTTTCGAAATTCTGATCCGTGACGCTCGCGGACGCATCCAGGGACGCTATGAAGACGGCGCTCATGATATTGACCCTATAGCCGGACGCGACCTGAAACTAAGCCTCGATGTCAAACTGCAGGAATACGCTGAGTCATTGCTCGTCGGTAAGCGTGGAGCCGTTGTCGCTATCGAACCGGCGACAGGCGAAATACTTTGTATGGCTTCCAATCCGACCTACGATCCACGTCTGCTCGTCGGACGCGAACGCGGCAACAATTACAAAGCGCTGCTCGATGATGACAGCTATCCCCTGTTCGACCGCGCTATCCAGGCGTCTTATCCGCCCGGCTCGACATTCAAGCCGACCCAGGGTCTCATCTTCCTCGAAGAAGGCATAATCGACCTCAACTCTACCTACCCCTGCCACGGAGGATATATCAACGGCGGTCTCAAGGTCGGCTGCCATGCCCACGGATCTCCGCTACCCCTGCGCCCGGCCTTGCAGACATCATGCAACGCCTACTTCTGCTGGGGTTTCAAGTCTATGATTGACCGCCGCTCGAAATACGGTTCGTCGGCTTCAGCTTTCGAAGTGTGGAAAAACCATCTTGTCTCCATGGGCTATGGCTATCGTCTCGGAGTCGATCTCCCCGGTGAAACCCGTGGCTTCCTGCCTAACGCAAAATTTTATGACAAATTCTATAAGGAAGGGCGCTGGAGCGCCAACACTATCATCTCCGTATCAATCGGCCAGGGTGAGGTGCTTGCGACTCCGCTCCAGATCGCCAATCTCGGGGCGATGATTGCCAATCGCGGATGGTTCATCACTCCTCACGTCGTAAAGCAGATTCAAGACACCGTCATGCCCTCCCAATATCTCGAACGCCGCTACCCGACTGTCGACCAGAAATGGTTTGAACCAATTGCCGAAGGCATGCGCATGGCTGTCACCGGCGGCACCTGCCGCAAGGCTAATCTCCCCGACATAGCCGTGGCAGGTAAGACCGGTACTGCTCAGAACCCTCACGGCAATGACCACTCAGCTTTCATGGGTTTCGCTCCCTACGAAAATCCCCGGATTGCCATTGCCGTCTATGTCGAAAACGGTGGTTGGGGAGCAGATTACGGCGTGCCTATCGGCAGTCTTGTCATGGAAAAATATCTTAAAGGCGAAATAGCTCCGGACCGTAAATATATGGAGGAGCACATGCTAAACTCGACTATCCACTATGCAGCCCCGAAGAAGTGAGACATCATCAATCCTCCGCAACATTGATTGGCTGACAGTGCTGATCTATGTTGCAATGGTTATATGCGGCGTGCTGAGCATCTATGCCGCCAGCTACGACTTTGACGAGGCGAGTGTCTTCTCTGCCGACGAATTTTCAGGCAAACAGATTCGCTGGATAGGTCTTGCATTTGCGCTCGGCTTCGTCATATTGCTCATCAACGCTCGCATGTATGACACTTACGCTTATCCTATATATATAGTAGTGATGGTCTTGCTGCTAATAACTCCATTTATAGCTCATGACATCAAAGGATCGCGTTCGTGGATTTCATTCGGGTCGATGAGTCTGCAACCGGCCGAGTTTGCCAAATTTGCCACGGCGCTCGCCCTCGCCAAGCTATTCAGCGGCTATCAGTTTGTACTTAATGCCAAGCCAAAAAACTACGCGATAGCCGTTGGTATTATTGTGCTTCCCATCCTGCTTATTCTTGCCCAGAACGAGACCGGTTCCGCTCTGACCTTCCTCGCCCTGTTTTTTGTTTTATACCGTGAGGGCATGAGCGGACTGATACTCTTCACGGCTCTTCTCTCAGTTGTGATTTTCGTCGTGGCGGTCAAATTTACAGAGACAGCCGTATTCGGCATCCCGACTGGCGAGTTCATCGTCCTGCTCATTGTTGCCGTCGTAATCACAGCCATGGCGCTGATTTACTCCCGTCGCGGAGAGATAGGCCGCAATCTCCTCATCTGGTTTTCATTCATAGGTCTGGTGGAGTGGTTGCTGACCGGTCCGCTCGGTCTTGAGATTCCGGCTCTGACGATTTCACTTATCGCCATTTTCATTGCCTGCGCCTACATAGCATTTGAGTCAGTGAGACGCCGACGTCGCAAAATGCTCATCGCCTGCGGAGCCGCTGCATTCTCAATATGCTTTTTATTCTCGGTCAATTTTGCGTTCAACCACCTACAGCCCCATCAGCAGCTGCGCATCAAGGTTGTGCTCGGCATCGAAGAAGACCTGCGTGGAGCGGGCTACAACGTCAACCAGTCAAAGATTGCCATCGGTTCAGGCGGTCTGACCGGAAAAGGCTTCCTTAACGGCACTCAGACAAAGCTCAAGTATGTTCCCGAGCAACACACCGACTTCATATTCTGCACAATCGGCGAAGAAAAAGGTTTTGTTGGAGCTCTCGCTGTTGTTGCTCTATACGTAGCGCTGATACTGCGCATTATCACGATTGCCGAACGTCAGCCTAAAATATTCGGTCGAGTCTACGCCTACTGCGTCGCTTCATATCTGATATTCCATTTCTGCATCAATATCGGCATGGTCATAGGTCTCTGTCCGGTTATCGGTATACCCTTGCCATTCTTCTCCTACGGTGGTTCTTCGCTGTGGGGCTTCACCATCCTGCTCTTTATCCTGCTTAAACTCGACTCCACACGCCGCACGGCTGCCAACTACTAAGGCCCTCAGGTCTGTTTTCAACATTATTTATTAAAAAATTTTCATTACAAAGCGCCTCTGAGTAAATATTCAGGCGTTTATGACATAATATACACACTTTTTCTGCGTTTTAACTTTTACAACAGATATTTTTACCTATATTTGCAAAAAAATTATTTCAGGTCAGCTGAAATCGGCTATAATGACCATGAACAGACAACAAAAAATCTTATACTGATTTAATGTAGAATGTCCTCTCTCTGATAGCCTCCGGCCAAGATTAACCTATCTATTAAAACCTAAAATAATAAACCGAAAATTTACAACTAATCCTCCTTATGAAGAAACTTAAAAATTCTATTGCCAAATGCGCATTGCTCGCAATCATGACGCTGCTTTGCTCGATAGGAGCTTATGCACAAAGCGTGATTACGGGAACTGTTGTCGATACCGACAACGAACCGCTGCCTGGTGTCTCGGTTCTAATTAAGGGCTCCAACAAGAGCGTCGTGACCGACATCGACGGTAAATACTCTATCAGCGCAAAAAAAGGCGACGTGATTATCTTCCGCTTCATCGGCATGAAGCAGGTCGAAGAGAAAGTCAACGGATCGTCTATCAATGTTACAATGTCTGACGACATCGGCAACCTCGACGAGGTCGTTGTCGTTGGTTACGGCACTCAGCGCAAAGCGAGCATCACCGGTGCGATCGCCACTGTCAATGACACCGAGCTTCTCAAATCACCGACCATGTCAATGTCTAACGTTGTCGGCGCACGTGTTTCGGGTGTCGCTGCAGTGCAGTCTACCGGTCAGCCCGGCTATGACGGCGCATCTATCACAATGCGCGGTCAGGGCAACATTATTTATGTAATTGACGGTGTACGACGCACATCTTCTGACTTCAACAACATTGATCCTAACGAAATCGAGTCAATATCAGTGCTTAAAGACGCGTCGGCTGTGGCCGTTTACGGTCTCGACGCCAACGGTGCATTCATCGTAACCACCAAACGCGGCAGTGCCGGCAAAACTCAGATTTCATATTCAGGATCTGCAGGTTTCAGCGAGAACGCCGTTAAACAGGAGTGGCTCGATGGTCCCGGCTTCGCTTACTGGTATAACAAAGCTTTGACACTCAACGGCAAGGAAGCAAAATTCTCAGAAGCTCAGGTTCAGAAGATGATTGACGGCGTCGACGGTTGGGGCAACACCGACTGGTATGCCAAGATGTACGGCACAGGTTTCCGTACTCACCATAACCTTTCTGCTACCGGCGGCAACGACCGCATGAGCTACTTCGCTTCAATCGGTTACTTCAAGGAAGACGGTAACCTCGACGGTTACAATTATGACCGCTATAACCTGCGCGCCAACATCAACTCAAAGATTACAAGCAACCTTACCTTTGACCTCGGTGTTTCAGGCCGTATCGAGAACCGCCAGTCTCCTGCGTTCGGAACCGGCAAGGATGACTTCCTCAACATTCCTCAGCAGATTGTCAGCATGTATCCCTTCCTCCCGATGACAGCTATAGCTGATAACGGCAAGGAGTATTCAACGGGCGCTCAAGGCTGGACTCCTGACAATAACGCTATGGGTGCTATTCACGAGAGCGGTTATTCTCGTGACCGCACAGCATTTGTGTCAGCCAACATGACTCTCCGTTATGACGCTCCCTTCCTCAAGGGTCTTACGTTGAAGTTCCTCGGTGGCTATGACATGTCTTATACATTTACCAAGTATCTCCGCTATCCGTTCCAGCACTTGCTCGCCAACATCGACGATATCAATCTCGATACTGACAAGATGCCATACAAACTTGTGGACGCCCACCAGGGCTATAACAGCATCATGCTTAACGAGGCTGCCTCTAACAGCTGGACTATCACAACACAGTCAAGCATCGGCTATGATAACAAATTCGGCGATCACAGTGTCAGCGCGCTCGCAGTACTCGAAACCCGTCAGCTCAAATCCAACGGTCTCGGAGCCGGTGGCTACGGTCTTGACTTCATCTCTCTTGACGAACTGTCCAAACTCACCAACGTCAACGGTAACGGCGAAACCAAAGTTCCGTCAATTTCCGGTTCAAGTTCCGAGTCTCGCGTAGCAGGTCTCGTAGGTCGAATCAATTATGCCTACGCTGACAAATACTTCTTCGAGGCAACTATGCGTTACGACGGCAGCTATCTGTTTGGCGGCATGAACAAACGTTGGGTCGCTCTGCCGGGTGTATCAGTCGGCTGGCGTATCAGCCAGGAAAAATTCTGGGATATTGATTGGATCAACGACCTCAAGTTCCGATTCGCCGTCGGCGAAACAGCTACCAGCGGTCTTGGCCCGTTCCAATGGCTAACCACAATGGCTCTTAATAAAAACGCCGTTATCATCGGTGGCACACCTTTGACATTCTTCTCTGCCGGCGGTCTTGGAAACCCTAACCTCTCATGGGCGAAATGTACAAACTACAATGCCGGTTTCAACGTGTTGATGTTCCAGGGTAAATTAGGATTGGAATTTGACGTCTTCTATAAATACGAACACGATCTTCTGACCACCGCTACCGGAGCTTACCCCCTTTCAATGGGCGGTTATTACTACGCTACAGCCAACGGCAATAAGAAAGACTATAAGGGTGTCGACATCACCTTTACCCACAACAACCGTGTAGGCGATTTCACTTATGGCGTTAAAGTGATCTACTCTTATGCTTACGGCCGCTGGCTGAAATACATGGCCGATAGCGAAAACGCTCCCGAGTGGGATCGTGTGACCGGTACTCAGATCGGCGCCAAGCGAGGTCTTCTCTCTGACGGTCTGTTCCAGACTCAGGAAGAAATCGATAACGCTGTGCTCGTTGACGGTTACGCCGTTAAACCCGGTTATATCAAATATGTTGACCGTAACGGCGACGGCAAGATTATCCGTAAAGGCGAATACAGCGACTGCGGTTACATCGGCCGCAGCTCTGTGCCGACTTCGACTGGCTCTATCGACCTCTTCGGCAACTGGAAAGGCATTGACCTCGACTTGCTTTGGGCATGGGGTCTCGGCCACGACGTTGCGATCACAGGCCAGTATGACAGTAGCGGCACAATGGACCATACGGTCTACACCAAGCCATTCTACGAAGGTGGCAACGCTCCCCGTTATCTTGTCGAGAACTCTTGGACCCCCGAGAACACCGGAGCATACTTCCCCCGTCTCGAAGTTTCGCCCTACTCTCAGAACAATGCGATTTCTTCCGACTATTGGTACAAGAGAGGTGATTACCTGCGTCTCAAGACAGCTCAGATCGGTTACACATTCCCTCAGAAGCTTATCGGCCGTTCGGGCATCACTCGTCTGAGAATCTACGCAGAGGGCTACAACCTCTTGACATTCAGCGGACTTAACAAATATAACATTGACCCCGAATCGCCTGCTGTCAATAACGGTTACTATCCGCAGCAGCGTTCATATTCATTCGGTATCAACTTGTCATTCTAATAATCTGAGATTTGCTTAATACAATGAAAAGAAATTTCATCAAAATAATTTCATGCATCGCTATTACAGCGGCAGCCACCTCTTGCAACGACTGGCTTGATGGCGTTCCCAACAAAAATAGCATCAGCGAAGAGACCGTCTGGGATACCCCTGAAAATGCTTCAGCTTACGTTTCAGGCTTCTATACCTTCATTGATAAATACGGCCAGTTTGGAGGAAACCAATATTCGGGAGCCTTGACAGAAGCTCTCACCGACGCGTTCAAATACGGTAGCTCAGCTCTCGTAGCTCGCGGCGGACATAATAACCAATATGTTATGATGCCCGAGGTTATCACTGTCGGCTCTCACTACTATTCAGTGTGGAGCACAGCCTACGGCAATATCCGCCGCATAAACCAGTTCCTTCGCGATATGGAGAAATACTCTACATTCGACGAAGAGTCTGAAAAAATCTGGGAAGCTCAGGCTCGCTTCTTCCGCGCATACGTATACTTCCAGCTTGCCAAGCGTCACCCGGGCGTGATTCTCTATGATGAACTGCCCACTGACGGTCAGCGCGACCGCGCAACCGAAGAGGAGACTTGGGACTTCATCGAACAAGACCTTGACTTCGCTGCCTCTGTCCTCCCAAAGGCCTGGCCATCAAGCGACGAAGGCCGTATCACCTACGGCGCCGTCATGGGCTTCAAGTCTCGCGTGATGCTCTATGCCAAGCGCTGGCAGAAGGCTTATGATGCAGCCGCTGAAGTTGAAAAGCTTGAGCAGGAAGGCATTTATGGTCTCGTCAACGACTACACACAGGCTTGGAAAGGCAAGAATAAAGAAGCGCTCATACAGTTCTTCTATGCTATAAACAATGGTCCTGCTCACGCTTTCGACAAAAACTATGTGCCCGAATGTGACGGCTATGCTTACGG
>CAMWNL010000028.1 GCA_947175585.1 uncultured Bacteroidales bacterium
ATGTTCAAATATATCGAAAACACCGATCCCATGAAGTCAAAACAGCTCGAAAAAGGCATACAGCAGCTTATGGACGAAGGTGTGGCTCAGCTGTTTGTCAATCAATTTAACGGTCGTAAGATTATCGGCACAGTCGGGCAGCTCCAGTTTGAAGTAATCCAGTATCGTCTGTTACATGAATATGGTGCGCAATGCCGTTGGGAACCGATCTCCCTTTATAAGGCATGCTGGATAGAAAGTGATGATGCAGAAGCTCTCGCAGCCTTCAAACGTCGTAAGCACCAGTTTATGGCAGTCGACCGTGAAGGCCGCGACGTATTCCTCGCCGACTCAAATTATGTCCTTCAGATGGCTCAGTCAGATTTCCCCAAAATCCGCTTCCACTTTTCGAGCGAATTTTAGTTGTGTAAAAGAGCACTTACGAGTACGAGATATTCCGGAAGCACTCCATTTTTACCCCATAGGAGTTTGATATTGAATAACTCAGACAGCGTGCGTTCTATATCGAATCCGAAGGCTTCGAGCGAAGGACGCACTTTGTCGGGATGTCTGCAAGGCTCGCCACATTTGCGAGTGCACTGGGACTCAGGGCAATGTAAGCACGTGCCGATATAGGCAAATGCCCGACCGCCTGTAGCTCGTTCCATTTCAAGCAGTTGCTTTTCTATACGGATTCTTTCCTGAAGGATAAATTGCTGTGTGCGATCTATTGAAATATTCGTCTCTAACGGTGTAATCTTCGTGACCATCAGATGAGCATAGCGATATTGCCGTAAATAATCTTCCGTATCGAAATTAAAAGGAGGACAACCCCAACTGTTATTGAAATTAGGACAAACTTTACATAATTCAATGAAACGGTCCGCGTCACGGAATTGTTTAATGTATTCATCAACAGTAATATCTGCAGTAAACTCCTCTATATTGTATTTTTCCATTTATTCAGACTAAAGAGTTTCTCGATATATCCTGTTTCCTTCATTTCAGCGGAAGATGAGCATATTAGTTCCGGTGAATTAATTAATGCTATATTATCAGTGAGCGACTGCGCTATGTCGAGTTCATGAGTAGAGAACAAAATGCACTTCCCCTGCTCATGAGCCAGTCGCGCGAGTAGTGTGCATAGCTCGTAGCGGTTAGGCATGTCAAGAAATGACGTCGGTTCGTCGAGCAATATTATAGGTGTGTCCTGAGCTAAAGCGCGTGCAATCATTATGCGTTGACATTCGCCGTCGCTCATAGTATCCATCGTTCGCTCGGCATAACTTTCCATCCCTACAGACCGAATGGCATCCATAACAATTTGACGGTCGACGTCCTGCATACGGCCAATCCAGTTAGTATATGGGGCGCGCCCGATAGCAACCACATCCTCGCAGCGCATATTTGGAATCCGAGTTCGCTCGGTCGTAACAAACGCGAGAACTTTGGCGAGTCCGCCTGGAGAGAGCGAGCGGATATTCTTACCGTCAAGTATAATATCTCCCGAATAGTGTCTGTTCAGTCCGGCAATGGCTCTCATCAGTGTTGATTTGCCTGAGCCGTTACGTCCGATCAGTGCCGTCAGTTGGCCTTTTCTGAAAGTTGTGTTAACATCGTCGAGCAGGACCCGCGAGCCGTAGCCTATTGAAAAATCCTTGAATCTTATCATGCGGTGACTGATTTATTGCGAAGCACCACCCACACCACTACAGGTATGCCGAGAAGTGCAGTGATAGCATTAACAGGCAGAGTGAATAACTTGGAAACGAGATCACAAAGCAACACGACTGAAGCTCCTGTAAGAACCGTTCCGGGTATGAGTATGCGATGATCGCTGTTGTCAAAGAGCATCCGTGTGACGTGGGGCATCGCGAGTCCGATAAAGCCTATGGGGCCGCAGAAAGCTGGGACCGTGCCGGCAAGCAATGTCGTTGAGAGGAATAGGAGCCCTCGCGATTGCTTGATATTCAAGCCCATAGTGACGGCATATTCCTCGCCAAAGAGAAGCAGATTGAGCGGTTTGATGGTTATAACTGCTAAAGCAAGACCAATAATCACGGCTGGCACAAGAACATATAACTGCGAGACTGTCACATCGCCGAGTGATCCCATAGTCCAGATGACAAATGCCTTGAGCGACTCTTCCTTACTAAGATACTGAAGAATCTGCACTATAGCCCCGACTCCCGATGAAAACATCATGCCGAGAATCAGTATCACCATAATATCCTTGATACGATGACCCACGGCCGCAATTACAATGAGTACAGCGGCAGCGCCAATCCATGCAGCCCCGGCAACACCGAGAGATGTGAATGAAGCTGACAATCCCAGAATAGGTGAGCCGAGGATGAAAACTGCCACACCGAGACTTGCACCCGAGCTTATGCCGAGGACGTATGGACCGGCAAGTGGATTTCGGAATAGTGTCTGCATCTGCAGACCGCTCACTGAAAGGGCTGCTCCTGCAAGCATAGCGACAATCGCTTTTATGAGTCGTATATTGAGTATTATTTTGGCGGTTGTCCGGGGACAATCTCCTCCGGTCAGAGCCGCCCACACATCCCGCAATGGCACAGGAACAGCCCCGACAGACAGATCCAGTATGAATAGGAAAAGCGTGATAGCGACGAGTACAGTGAAAATAAACGATGATCTTGTTCGCATTTCAGTGCCTGTTATTTCAGTTGTCTGTAATAAACAAAATCTTCTTCAACGAGTTCGGGATGGAAGATCTTAACCAGATCACGTAGGAGAATATCGGGATTGACCACACCTGATTCGTAATAATCGTTACCGCCGGCAGCGTTTGCCCTCAGAGTGTTGTTCCAAACGTAACCGTTACGGAAGCAGCGTGTGTCAGAAAACTTCGGACATAATGACCCGAGTTCTTCGAGAGTATTGGCTGTCCCAACATTGAGCCACATATCCGCCTCGGATGTGAGCTTATATGCTTCTTCAAGATCGATAGGCAGAGAGGCATTGCCGACATTCTTCTTATAAATATAATCACCACCGGCATCTTGGACAAGCGTGACCACATAGCTATCGGTTGACGGCATAAACCATGAGTCTCCGTATGGAGTGTTGAGCATCACTGAAGGAGCGTCGATCGCGCTATCGGCAACTTTCTTTTTCAGATTATTGTATCTGACAGGTATATCGGCAAAAGTCTGTTCACCGTCAGATCGTTTTCCGACAATCTCCGACAGAGCAACCATCCACTCTGCTTTGCCGAGAGGCGACTCCTCAAGATAGTCACCGACGTACATAAAAGGTATAGCCAGTTCCTTGAGTTTTCCTTCCATTGAGCTTGCGCCGTTGATACCGTATAAAAGTACGATGTCAGGATCGAGTGAAAGTAGCAGTTCATAGTTGATATTACCTTCGTAACCTACGTCTCCGATCTTGTCACGGTTTGCTGTTATAACCGGATTGGAGATATAGTCAATACCTGAAACACCTACAACACAGCCGGTCTCTCCGATGGCATCGAGCATTGCTATATGGGTGGAAGACATCGCTACAATGCGAGATGCATCACCTTCAAGAATCTGGCCGGTGAACCCATCGGGAGCAGACTCACCACCTCTTGCGATAAATAGCATCGAGGTGATGCTGTCAGCTCCTTGCCACGGATTAGTGACCGTAATGATTGAGCTTTCGTATCCGTCGGCACCTTTTATATCAAAGCCTGAGGCATATTCAGGAGTATATATATGATTACTGAAATCATCGACAGAAGTTGTCGTTTTATCCTTACAAGCCGACAGCGAAATCAAGAGCAAACTAAGACTGAAGAGATATTTTTGTTTATGCATTATTCAACTATTCTTATTTGGTTTAGGGTTCTTTTTAATAATCATCTGATGCAGGCTTTGACTTTTTCTTTCCAAACTTTGGAGTAATGCCGACGAATATTTCGAAATTTATGCCGGGCATCGGGCGTGACAACACTGAGAGGTAATCTTCATTAAAAAGATTATTCACAGCCAGTTTTATCTGCAAATCTACAGGTCTGAAGGTCAGTGAGCGTTCAAGAGAGACATTGCTCATATAATATTTAGGCAGATAGCCCGAAATGGTGTAATCGTTGCTTGACATGGTGAATCGTTCAGAGTAATAGGCCCATTTATAAAGGAAACTCCAGCTACGCCATGTCAGACGCCCCGTCAGCGACGCCGAGTGTTTCGGGACATAAGGCAATTGCTTCCCGACAGACAGATCGGCCGGTGACATTTTCTCACCACAATTAATCGAA
This sequence comes from uncultured Bacteroidales bacterium, assembly GCA_947175585.1. Taxonomy (GTDB): domain Bacteria; phylum Bacteroidota; class Bacteroidia; order Bacteroidales; family Muribaculaceae; genus CAG-873. Next base: position 4,244 of record CAMWNL010000028.1, read on the forward strand.
GGAGTCCACGAATATGAGCCGTTTAAATCCACTATCCACTCTTTTACAGGCTGAAACGCTAAATTAAGTTTAGATTCTATACCATAAGCATGAACCTGCTTAACATTGCGCGGTGAGAAAAATCCTTTAGTTGTTGGCAACCAAATAATCCAGTCATCGATATATGAATCAAACCATGTGACGTCACCACCTAATGCAAATGGCACAGGAGTGGAACCTTTGACATTGAAGCTCGCCCCCACATCGTAAATCCAACCGCTTTCACTCTTAAGATCGGGATTACCGCCGGGCATGAAATAGAGGTCGTTAAGCGTCGGGAATTTATGATTTTTCGATACTGAAGCCTTAACCATTAAGTTACCACGTCGTGAAATCAGACCGTCAATAAAAAATGCCGGAATAAGAGGTGCCCATCTGTCGCCGAACATTTCCTCTCTCATCACTAATGACAGACCTATCGGTTTAACGGGTTGCCATTTCGCCGATAATGAGCCTGAGAGTTCTATACGCCCCATGTCATATCCGATTATGGCTCTGTCACCGTCCTGGAGCACCACATTTTTATCTTCAGACCTCACGAAATGCTGATGAGCTGATAAATTGGCAGTTAAATATATGTTAGATTTAGGAGAGAACTCACCTTCGGCCTGACCGTAAAATGTATTCACTTTACTGCGTGAGCGCGTCATCGTCACCCAATTATCGGCAGTCACCTCGCGGCGGTAATCATAAGCCATCCAAGTGTGGATATATCCGCCTCTCAGAGATGTCTTCCATGTTTCCCGCGAGTGATCCCATGATACGACGCTCCGCAATGTGTGCTCCCTCTGTCTGTTCTCGAAATCACGTTCGTCACCATAATCGGTAGTAAGCATCGGGAGTTCGCGATTGGAATTTATCAGCCACGCATTAAGACCGAACCTATCACCTTTGAGCGTGTTATAGTAAACTTCCTGAAGCAGATGAAAATCTTTGTATGCACCGGAGCGATTACGTTCAGTCGGATGATACCGGCCTATGATATTTCTGTCATCATCATAGATATTCACCTTTTTGTCATGGTTGACATATTTATAATCATTGGGCGACGATGAGTATACGATGCGAGTTGAAGTCTGCCAATGATCATTACCGTAAGTAAACCGTCCAAACTCATCAAAGGTGTTGAAAGATCCGATGCCTTGCACATACTGCAACTTAACACCCCGTCCGGCATCGGGAGAAGTTCCGAGTCTGACAAGGCCGCCAAGTCCCCCACCCGTTTCATTGACAGACGATGTGCCGTGAAGCAACGAGGCCTGGTCAATGAAATAAGATGGGATGGTCGAAAAATCAGTCATGCCTAACATCGGATTATTGATGCGCATACCGTTCCAGGTCACCTGTGTATGGCTTGGCGATGTACCGCGGAAAGCTACTGTCGAAAGAGTTGCGCGTCCATAACTCTTTACAAAGACTGACGAATTAAAAGTCAGTATATCAGCCATTGATAGAGCAATATTCTCTTTAAGAGCCAACGAATCAAATGCAGTCTTCTGCACACCAATCTCCTTCATGGGCCTCTTTCCCCAAACCACGAACTCACCTAAATTATACATTCTTTGGGATGACTGTGATAGTACGGTCGTTGCTTGCAACGACCCCAATAGAATCAACAATATTATTATTTGAAACAATCTTCGCTCCACGTCTTAACATTATTATCAACGTAATCAAAAATAGCTTTCGCTCGGACCTCATCAAAAATAATATGCTCGTGAAATCTGGGATTCCATAAGAATATCAGTCCGGTCTTTTTTGCATAACGACTCACTTCTGCTTTTAAATTCCCAATGAGTGCGGATAATCGGTTTCTACTACTACCTTTAACAAGTGGTATTCGTTGAGTAAACGGAATTAATCCTTCCGAAGAATTCCCCGACCCAATTTTTATAATTAAATGCACATGATTTGGCATAACCACCCAACGTAGTATCTCTACATCGTTATAATGCAAGGGAATATCGAGTATTGCCGTGGACATTTTCTGCCCTATGTCTGTATATTCCATCACGCCATTGACTATTCGACCGAAATAATGAACTTTGTCAAGCGTTGAAAACGTTACAAAGAATGTCCCGATATTATAGTTATGCCAGTCTACACGAGCATATTTGCGTTCGTGAAAGGTTCCGTCTGATTCTATTTTTCTTCGTCCTAATTGCATAATACTTTCTTGAGTTGAGGGTCGTTCCAAGGAACGACCGTACTCACACAGCCATAGATTTAACGTGATAGTTTCCAACAAAAGGCACCGGGAGTTATGCCGACATAAAATTCGCTGATGAGGTCTCCGCGGTTTGAATAGCGGTAAATCATTCCTTGCTGCTGGTAATCTATTGCGTCGGCCACATAAACTTCGCCGCTCAGGGGATCGATCGTCAGGCCGTAGTATTTGGTATCACGATATTTTACGAAAGGAATGACGGGCAATTCGGTAGCGGTGACTTTCATGCGCCAAATGTCATCATTAATCCAATAGAGAGTATCGCCATCACCGTTGAGCTGAAGTTCTGAAGGCATCGCGCCTAAGCGAAAGTCATATCGACGTTCTATTGTAAATGTTTCGGCATCGATGCGATACAGTGACGGCGCTTCGTAGCCGTAAGCCGATCCTTCATAACCTCCGTCAGTGAGAGTCCATAACTTCCCATATTTATCTAAAGCGAGCGAAGTCGGCTGAATACCGACTGTCAACCGGCCGACAACTTCATCGGTCTCAGTATCAATCTTGATAATGCTGTTCTGGTAGCTCCAGCAGTTGCAATATACATATTTTCCGTATTGGACCATCTGTTCGGTCGACGCAGTCCCCATTGCCATATCAGGAACCGTAATATGTCCGATTATCTCATAGCGCTTGGGGTTGACAACAAAAATACGGTTGTCCCATATCTGCGAGACGTAAGCTTTCTCGTCATTTATAAAGTGAATGTAGCGAGGGGATGTCAGGTTTTCGATGCGTCCTGTTTCTTGACAGGTATTGGCATCAATGGCAAAGATAACATGGCTGTTGTTGACAACTATCCATCCCTTGTCATCATAAATAGTCATTGACTGGGCCACATCACCGAGTTTCATACCGTTGGCACGAAAAAAGACTTCGTTTTCGACCTGATCTGTCTCCGGGTTATAGTATGAAAGAGTGGCATTACCATACTGAAAATTACCTTCATTGATTATGAAAAGCCCGTGACCCTCGAAGTCAAACTCTTCATGGATTTCTCCGTAGTCCCATTCCATGCAGGCGGTCAAAGACACGGCTGCATGGAACAAGACAGCAGAAAAAAGTATCTTATCTTTCATTTATGCTGACGACCTCTGTTGAAATTTCACCGAGTATGCCACACTGACCTGTGGCACCGGTCTGAATTTTTATAAAATCAATATACATCAGGTCTGCCGGAGTTTGATCGGCAAACATTGCGTCAGATATATAAAATGTATCATTGTTGTCGCCCATATTGTCGGCATAGCCACCATCAAGAGCATAAGTAAACCACTGTCCGGCTTCGTTGCGCTCGGCTCTGACGGCAACTTTTGTGCCTCTGAGTGTGTAGCTGTCATCGCTTATCCAAGACGGATAATAGCAGTCCTGCTTATGGAAGGCAGCCATATAAGCAATCTCGCCCTCCACTCCAAAGTTATCAATCCATTTCACCGGCGAACCAGGTGCTTGGGGACGATAATAGGTCACGGCATAGTCAGCGACGGTAGTTTCTGCGTCAGTTTCACTGGCACGAAGCTCGTACCACTCATCGTCAGGCAGACCGTTACCGTTGATATCCTGCATGACGTAAACAATCCCCGGTTCATTTGACGCTCCCCCCGCATTTGAAAAAGCATTTCCTTTAATCTTAAAATCACCTATCGAGTGAGGGAACCCCACAATAATATATCCGCCAAAACCGCCGAGCGAGACAAATTCGCCGTCGGCAATACGACCCTCGGCCCATCTGGCAGCTTCGGTCGGTGACATGTCGGGCATATTTTCATTGATAAATTGTCCGGGTGCCGGCACATACTCATATACACATAGCACCGACGACGTTCCGGCTCTATAGCCCTGCCCCTCCGTGCGGTCAACACATACTACCTTAAGCTCACCACTAATCTCGTCATTTATGGTAACAGCGACGGTGTACTCACCCTGCGCATCGGGTGTGAATTTAAATGTCGGTCCATCACAATCCATTTTTACTCCGTCGACGCTCCACTTGTAGCTCTCACCTTTGATTAACGGAGTAAGAAATACCGGTCGCCCGACGAATGTGTAGCGTGTGGTCGAACGATAGAAATACGACGGTCCGGCAAAAACATCATCGGCCGGTTCCACAGGATCCGGGACTGAAGGCTGTGAAGGCGGAAGTACTCCCCCTATTGTTTCTTCACTTTCAATAATATTGTCCTTGTTGCAGGACGAAACACCCACAACAAGGACAATACCTAAAACTAACTTTAAATTTACCTTTATCATTTTGAGATTTTAACGCTTGCATTTCCTGCTCGGACAACATATACTCCGGCCGGAACACAGTCAAGGCTGAACGATTTTGAGTCAGTGGCAATCACCTTGCGGCCGGTTGCATCGTAAACCGTTGCAAAATCTGCACCGTCGACTGTCACGGTTTTGGTCGCACGGTCATAACGAATAATTTCAGATCCTGACGTGTTGATGTTTGACAGACCGGTAGTTGCCGATTCCTTAACCATCAGCTTATCAAGGCAGAAATATAAAGGTGTGTTATCACCGTAGGCACCGGTATCGGTTGACTTCAATGTGAAATATAATTCGTTGATTTCGCCGAGTTCGGCCAAGTCAACATAACGCCATCCCCGGTTGATGGTCAGGTTTCCGTTATCGTAAGATGCAAGTTCTACATTGACTTCATTCTCAGTGCCGTCAGGGCAGACACCGTGGATGGTCAGCGTAAAGTTGTCGCCGTTATTAAAAGCACGGGCGAAACTGTCGCCATCCTGAACGGCATAATATGTATAGCTGTTGAGATTGACATAAACACCCACAGCCTCGTAAGCCTTATCGGTGTTGAATGTCATGTCGACGGGACGAGCCGCCATCCACGGGCTATAAAACCCGACAAGATAAGGCATCTCATTGCTGACGACGGGTGCACCGAAATCGTCGGTCTTGATTGTGCCGTCTTCGTTTAGGGCTATACCGCCCTTTGCCATATTGCTGAACTGATAAGTGATAAAATTGTCGCGGAATGAGTTATCTGCAGAGTTTGAGGCAGTGAATCCCCACCATGTGGCCCATTCGCCCATTGAAGCGTGGACAAATGAGAAGCATTGGCTCTCGATGCTTTCTTCATCGTCGTTATAGGTGTCTGTCCATGCTCGCGTAGTGTCATTAAATTCAAGCTTTGTCGTCGATTTTGAGAGATCGAGCATTATAACAC
>CAMWNL010000029.1 GCA_947175585.1 uncultured Bacteroidales bacterium
ACACCCTGAGTGACCAGTCCCTGTGTGCCGTAGCTGCCATCATCTGTCATGATAATGACCTCGTCAGAGTGTCGCGCTACCTCTTCTTCGAGAATTATCAACCCTTTGGTTCTGGCTGCGAGTACGCTGATTACTTTATTTCCGGCTTCTTTCATAGCCTTGATTATTGGCAGAAGCGGAGCAACGCCTACACCACCGCCGCAGCAGACAACAGTGCCGACCTTTTTGATGTCTGTAGCCCTGCCGAGCGGACCGACAACGTCAGTAAAACTGTCTCCTGCATTTAAGTTACATATATTATGAGTGGAAGCTCCGACGTCCTGTACCACGAGAGTGATCGTGCCGCGGTCTGTATCTGCGTCGGCTATGGTGAGGGGTATCCTTTCACCGTTATCGCCGGTGCGCACGATTACAAAGTGCCCGGGTTTACGGGCTTTGGCTATGGCCGGCTCTTTGACGACGAGCTTCACCACTTTCTCTGAAAAATAGCTCTTTTCGATAATTTCGTTCATGATTCGATATCTGTTCGCTTTATTTCCTACAAAATTAGTATTTTTGCAGAAATATAATTCATTAATATGGCAAGAAAACGTAAAGAGCTTCCGGTTTTGGAAGCTGTGACTATAACAGATGTCGCTGCTGAAGGCAATGCGCTCGGCCGCGTCGACGATATGGTTGTCTTCATTCCATTCGGTGCGCCCGGCGACGTAGCTGACATCAAACTCACCAAAAAGAAAAAGTCTTATGCCGAAGGCCGCATAGAGCGCCTCGTCACTCCGAGTGAGATCCGCGTTACTCCGCGGTGTGAGCATTTCGGAGTCTGCGGCGGATGCCGCTGGCAACATCTGCCTTATGACTTTCAGTTGAAATGCAAGCAGCAGCAGGTCACGGACGCCTTACAACGTATCGCGAAAGTCCAGCTACCGGAGATTTCCCCCATCAAAGGTTCGAACGATATATGGAACTACCGTAATAAAATGGAGTATACATTCTCTAACCGCTGTTGGCTCACATTCGAACAACTTGCAAGCGGTGACGAATTTCCTGACCGTGATGCCGCCGGTTTCCATATCCCCGGTGCTTTTGATAAGGTGCTCGATATAAAAGCCTGTCATCTGCAGGACGATTTAGGTAATCGTCTGCGATTGTTTATCAAAAACTTCGGCAAGGATCACGGTTATTCATTCTATGACCTGCGCGGTCAGCATGGTCTGTTGCGCACTCTGATGATACGCATAGCTTCTACCGGAGAAGTAATGGTCGTGATGGCGTTTGGTGAGGATAATCCTGATGCGATTAAATCTCTGCTTGATGCGTTGGCCGAACAATTTCCCGAGATAACATCGCTGATGTACACTGTCAATACAAAAGTCAACGACAGCCTCGCTGATCAGGATATCAAGTTGTGGAAAGGCAAGGATCATATTGTCGAGGAGATGGAGGGTCTACGTTTCCGTGTTGGTCCGAAATCATTCTATCAGACAAACTCCCGACAGGCTTACGAACTCTATAAAGTGGCTCGTGATTTTGCTCGTCTGACTGGCAATGAACTTGTTTATGACTTATATACCGGCACCGGTACCATCGCGCAGTTTGTCAGTCGCGACGCCCGTCACGTCATCGGCATTGAGTATGTAGAAGACGCCATCGCTGATGCTAAACTTAACTCAAAATTCAATGGCATTACAAATGCTGAGTTTTATGCCGGCGATATGAAAGATGTTCTGACTGATGAATTTATAGCCCGACATGGTCGTCCTGATGTAATGATTGTCGATCCACCGCGAGCAGGCATGCACAATGATGTTGTTGACGTGATACTCCGTGCCGAGCCTCCACGCATCGTCTATGTCAGCTGTAATCCTGCGACTCAGGCACGTGACCTTGCGTTGCTCGACTGTAAATATGCTGTAGAGGCTGTGCAGCCTGTAGATATGTTTCCTCACACTCAGCATGTCGAAAACGTTGTCGCTCTCATTCGACGCGACAAGCCCGAAACTCAGAGCGAGGAATTGTAGTATCGTGGGTCTCCCGTGACCTCATCTCCGACAAAGGGAGGTAACGAAAATTCGGCGTCTTCGGCCGGTAACTCAATTTCAGCGACAGTGAGACCTTCCAATTCGCCTCCGAACTCGTCTATCTCCCAGTCGTAACCTTCAAAAGGCACGACAAAACGCTTTTTTTCTATTATCCGGCCTGACGCGCATCGGGCAATCATGTCTCGCGCGTCAGAGACCGGGATAGGATATTCCCACTCGTCGCGCGTTGCTCCGTCATTTTTTCCTTTGATTGTCAGGAATGCTTTATCATCTGTAATTCTAACCCTTACGGTTGCCTTTGGGTCGCGGTTAAGATATGCCTGAACAATTGATCGTCCGGTGACAGCCATTTTTCTATAAGACTTGTCAATGACGAGAAATTTGCGTTCGATTTCCTTTGCCATTATTATAAAATATTATTGAAAGCCGCCAACCTGACGAGCATTTCGGTTGTTTTAATTTTTTACAAAGTTACACATTTATTATATGCTGACACGACGCATCCTTACACTACTGTGCTTCGCTGCGATTTTTTTTGCAGTGACTGCCCGGTTACAGGATGCTGAATCCAGTGCTGATGGATTTTTTCTAAAGGGCATAGTCAGAGATTCGCTCACTCTTGAACCTATGCCCAAAGCGTCGGTGATGGCGTTGCCGAGTGCGAGAGCAGTGGTGACAGACGACAGCGGATTATTCGGTATTGCGATTAATCCCGGCGATACGGCAATCCGTGTCTCATATATGGGTTATAATCCTGTCGTTATGCCGGTAGCCCGAAGTTCCTACAATATGGTAGTCGCATATTTGCCGCCTGCTGTTACCGGACTCGACGAACTGGTGGTTAGAAAAACAAAATACAGTAAAAAAAATAATCCGGCAGTTGATTTTGTCAATCGTATGCGGAAAAGTACTGATGTCGGAGACCCTGAGCGACATGAGTATTATAATTACGATAAATATGAACGCATAACTCTTGCACTTAATGATTTTGACCCTGATGCTGATAATTTTATCTTGCGCAGATACCCCTTCCTAAAGGAGTATGTCGATACATCTGAGGTGTCAGGCAAGCCGATCCTCAATTTGTCAGTAAAAGAAAAGACATCTACCGTCAACTATCGCAGGAAACCCAGGACTCGGCGCACTACGGTGACAGGCTTCACTACGACCGGTATTGACGAAGTGAGCAGTTCAGACAACATGCAGGTCTATCTCGAAGAGGTGTTGCGCGAGGTTGATCTTTATGACAAGGATATCACGCTGCTGCAGAACCGTTTCGTCAGCCCTCTCTCTCCAATAGCTCCCGATTTCTATCATTTTTATTTAACTGATACCGTGACAGTCGGTTCGGATTCATGTGCCGTACTCTCGTTTTATCCTATTCTCAAATCATCGTTTGGCTTTACAGGCCATTTGTATGTCTGTCTCAACGACTCGGCTATGACTGTCCGCAAGGTCGAAATGAGTGTGCCGCGTGAAATCAATCTGAATTTTGTCGAAGAGTTTTATTTAACTCAGCAATACGAAACGTCGCCTGACGGCAGCCGTCTGAAAACTCGCGATGACCTCACGCTTGAACTCGCGCCACTGCCGGGGATGCCTTCGATGTATGTCAGACGAAACACCTCTTACGGTTCACATTCTTTCGAACCACCGGCCGATATGACTGTTTTTGACGGTATGTGCAACGAACTTGTTTCTGACAGTATCAATAATCGCACGGACGAGTACTGGCAGTCGGCGCGTATTCAGCCTATGTCGCGCCAGGAGAGCAGGGTGGGTGAGATTGGCTCGCTTCGGCACATCAAAACTTTTCTATTATGGAGTCAGAGTCTTAAGTGCGTTTGTTCAGGGTTATGTACCCTTGGGCAAGAAATTTGACTACGGACCCATAAACACAACAGTGAGCTTTAATGCAATCGAAGGTACGCGCTTCCGTGTCGGAGGCATGACTACGGCTGACCTAAGTAAGCGGTGGTTTGCACGGGGATTTGTAGCCTATGGTCTCAACGACCATAAATGGAAATACAGAGGGGAAGTCGAGTATTCGTTTCATGACAAAAAGAATCACTCGCGTGAGTTCCCTGTCCACTCTTTGCGGCTATCGCAATTATATGATATAGATTATGTCGGCCAACACTACCTTTTTACAAATCCCGACAACGTCTTTCTGTCGCTTAAACGCATGACTGACCGCAATGTGATATATCACCGCGTGACTGATTTGACATATACTCTTGAACTTCGTAATAATTTCTCGGTTACCGCTACTCTGCGCAACGACCGCAGGGAGGCTACTGAGTGGATTCCCTTTGTCGACGGCTACGGCAACAGCATGGGACATTATACTGAAAATTCAATAAAACTTACCCTCCGCTATGCTCCCGGAGAGAAATTCTATCAGTCGCGTTCATCGCGACAGCCCGTCAATCTCGACGCTCCTATATTAATACTGTCACACACGTTTGCCCCTCAGGCTTTTTCAAAATATCCGATTAATAAGACTGAGTTCAGCGCTCAGAAGCGTGTATGGTTCTCTGCCTTCGGTTATCTTGACGCTATCGTCGAGGCGGCTAAAGTGTGGAGCCGTTCAAGCTATCTTGATTTGATTATACCTAACGCTAACTTAAGCTATACGATTCAGCCTGAAAGTTTTGCATTGCTCAATCCGATGGAATTTATCAACGACTCTCAGGTGTCATGGTTTTTGACATATAGTCCGAACGGTTTGCTTTTCAATATGATACCAGGTCTTAAAAAGGCAAAGCTGAGAGAGGCGTTTTCATTCAGCGGTTTTTATGGACGTCTAAGCAATCGCAATCTTCCTGACCGCAACCCGTCGCTGTTGGCTTATCCGCCGGTATCAACCATATCGCGTATGAGTGATGGGCCCTATATGGAGGCATCAGTGGGAATAGACAATATTTTCCGTTGTCTTCGCGTAGACTATGTCTGGCGTCTGTCCTATCGCCATCCCGGTTACAACATCGACCGCAGCGGCATCCGCATTGCGTTTCATGCTAAATTCTAATAAACTATCCCATACCCTGATAGCCCGGATGAACTCAAACGAAATTCCATTTTTTAATATTTTTCAATATTTTTTTGTAACTTTGCGGCTTCAAAAGGTAAAAAGACTTTAAAAGGTACAATTTTATGAAGCTTTCTGAGGCTATCGACTTCCATCCTAAATTGTTTGGAGCGTTGCGTCATTACAGCATGACGCGTCTTAAAGAAGACGTTATCGCCGGCATTGTTGTCGGCATCGTCGCCCTTCCGCTGGCAATCGCATTTGGTATCGCATCAGGTGTCAGTCCGACAATCGGCTTGATTACCGCCATAATCGGTGGTTTTCTCGTGTCGTTCTTTGGCGGCAACTCCGTGCAGATCGGCGGACCCACGGGAGCATTTATCGTAATCGTGTATAACATAATCGCGCAGTTTGGTCTTCATGGTCTCGCTATCGCGACATTCATGGCCGGAGTGATTCTGCTGCTGATGGGTGTGTTCCGTCTTGGCACAGTCATCAAATTCATCCCTTACCCGATCGTTGTAGGCTTCACCGCCGGTATTGCGCTGACGATTTTCTCGACACAGATTAATGACTTCTTCGGTCTGGGTCTGCGCGACATCCCCGGTCAGTTTATACCTAAATGGATTCTTTATTTTAAAAATTTTGATAAAGTGGCGTTGCCTACGCTTGCGACCGGTCTTATATCGCTGTTTATCATTATTCTGACTCCGAAGATTTCAAAGAAACTGCCTGGAGCGCTTATAGCGATCGTAGTTGTTACGGCTGTAACATGGATTCTCGGTGAAAATTTTGATTGGTTCAACGTCGAGACTATTGGTGATAGATTCGGATCAATGGCAACCGATATCCCGACCCCTCATGGTTTCGAATTAAACATGGCGACAATCAATATGCTTTTGCCGTCGGCGTTTACAATTGCCGTTTTGGGTGCGATTGAATCATTGCTGTCAGCCACTGTGGCTGACGGTGTGACCGGCTCACACACAAACAGTAACACGGAGCTTATAGGTCAAGGTATTGCCAATATCGCGGTTCCGTTCTTCGGCGGTATTCCTGTGACAGGTGCTATCGCGCGTACAATGACCAATATTTCAAACGGCGGACGCACTCCGGTCGCAGGTATCGTCCATGCGTTGGTGCTGTTGCTGATATTCCTCTTCCTTATGCCGCTTATTAATTATGTGCCGATGGCCTGCCTCGGAGCCGTCCTTATGGTTGTGGCTTACAATATGAGTGGCTGGCGCACCATCATCGGTATCTTCAAAGCTCCCAAGAGCGATATCTCAGTGCTGATAGTGACATTCCTGCTGACTGTCATTTTCGATCTCACAATTGCAATAGAGATCGGTTTGCTTCTTGCTGTTGTGCTCTTCTTGCGTCGTGTGACAGAGAATACGGAGATAAAGGTGTATGCCGAGCATCTTGATGTTGCAGAAGGTACAGACCTGAGCCAAAGTCATCACGAAGTGCTTGACGTGGCCAAAGGTGTCAGTGTATATGAAATCGACGGTCCGTTCTTCTTCGGTGTCGCTACAAAGTTTGATGAACTTATGCGTTCGACTCTCGGCACGAAACCCCTCGTTAGAATTATCCGTATGCGTAAAGTCTCTTTCATTGATGCGACCGGTCTCCATAATCTCGAGATTCTGATTGCGTCTTCTCAGAAGGAGGGTATCCATATTGTTCTCTCCGGAGTAAAACCCAATGTCCGTGAGTCTCTTGAACATGCAGGTATTGACAAAATGATTGGTGCTGACCATATCTGTGATCACATCACAAAGGCTGTCGTGATGGCAAACAATCTTGTAGCTTCAATCAAGGCTCAGAATTCTTAACCGCTAAAAGATGTCAAAAATAAACCGCAAAGTTTTTTTGCTGTCAAATCTATAAAATTCACAAAAAATGTTTTGTGGATTCAAAAAAAGGCGATAACTTTGCAGCGTTTTTGAAGAGTAAAAAATTTGTTTTATTTATTAAATTCAAACAGAAATGAAAAAGTTAGTTTTATTACTTGCTGGTGTTTGCAGCGTATCACTTTTCTCTTGTGGTAACAAGGCTGAACAGGCTGACGCAGCTGCTGATGATGCAGCTGTTGTAGTTGAAGAAGGCGCTGCTGTTGTTGAAGAAAACGCTCCTTGCTGTGACAAGGCTGAATGCCCCGGCGACTCTTGCCAGAACGACTCAACTTGCTGCGTAGCAGAAGTTGTTGAAGCTGTAGCTGCTGAATAATTCAGATTTACACTAAAGCATAAAAATAGGCCGAGCAAACCGCTCGGCCTATTTTTTGTGCTGTGCTGTGCCATTGACATATCCTTTAAAAAAATATCGCGGCGGCAATTAATCATTGCCGCCGCGCAGAGTTATGTAATGTTGCAGTCTTTATTATTCGTTGATGCTTTTGTTTTTGCAGGTCTTCTTATACTCGGGATAAGATTTAGCAACGAGTTTCTGAGCTAATTCGGGTGTATCGGTTGTCATGAAATCAACTCCGTCGTTGATTGACTCGATGATGCCGCGCTCTGTGCCGAGTGTCCAGATATTGATATCAAGGCCGAGTTTGCGGCAGCGGTCCATATAAGTGGGGTTCTCCTGCCATACATTATAAGCATAGTCGCAACCGGTGCATCCATTTTCCTTGGCTTCTTCAGGTGTCCATCTCTGACCCCATAGGAATTGGATTGGGCGATCGGTTTTCTTTGCGAGTTCCTGGCAAACATACTCAGAGAATGAAATGAAGTAAGTTTTATCTAGAAGTTTATACTTCTTGAGCAGCTTCAGACACTTGTCGATACAAGCAGCGTTTTGCTCGGGAGTGCTGTGTACCTTAATTTCGAGTACGAGATCAATATCGAGCTTCTTTGCTTGTTTGAGAAATTCTTCGAGCGTCGGCACGTTTTCGCCGTTTTCGAGTTTCTGTTTGCGGATAATTTTTGATGGAGTTTCCTGCACGGAAAGACCGTTGATCACGCCGTCGTGGTTAAGGACAACAACTCCGTCGGGACACATCCACACATCAAATTCAGTGGCGTCAGCGCCGATTGAGTCAGCTTTGACGAGCGAGCGGATTGAGTTTTGAGCTGAACCGGGAGCATTCCAGTAACCGCGATGAGCTACGATTTTAGGGCGTTTGGCATCAGTAGGAGGATTGAGCAGTGTCTGCTTGCGCAGTTTCATTGCCATCTCGGGATAGTTGGTGGTGAGGTAATCGAAGCCCTGGTTGAAAGCTTTTATCATGTGGGACTCGTCGTCGACGGTCCAGATGTTGGTGAGCAGACCGAGTTTCTTACTTCTGTCGATTACGTCGGGGTTTGCATCCAGATAGTCCCAGGCGTAGTCGATGCCGTCGGCGCCGATTTCAACCATCTGTTCGGGTGTGCTGCGCTGACCCCAGAGATGAGACACCGGACGGTCAGTGTGTTTGGGAAGTTCCTCACAAACAACAGTTGAAAAAGAGATGTATTGTGTGCGGTCAGCGAGACCATACTCGTTGATCATGTCGACACAGGCTTTAGCTACCTGGCGTTCGCGTTCGGGGGTGCTGTGGCCTTTTATTTCTAATACGAGGTCGATTTTCAGATTTTTTGCCACGTCAAGAAATTGACGGAGGGTAGGCAGGTTTTCGCCGTTCTCAAGTTTCTGAGCGCAGATTGTATCAGATGAAGTGCTTGTCACCCAGTGGCCGTTGATGAGTCCGTCGTGGTTAAGCACAAGCACATCGTCAGAGGTCATGTAGACATCAAACTCGGTAGCGTCAGCGCCGATAGAGTCGGCCTTGACCAAAGAGCGGATCGAGTTTTGCGCCGAGCCGGGTGCGGTCCAGTAGCCACGGTGCGCAACGATTTTAGTCGGAGCTGCGCTTAGTGACATAAAGCCCACAGCGACAGCAGCCACGCAAAGTAAATGCTTTTTCATTGCAATGTTGTTATTGGTTTGATACTAAGAATTGTTGATTTAACTTTTCAACAAAGTTAGCTAAAATATATAAGATATTGCGTTTTTAAACCAAAAACTTTCGCAACGAAACTAAAATGTATTACGTTTGCTTTGCTTTATGGATATTACTTATAGAGGAAGCGTTTGATTGACTGTTTTGGAGTCTTTTCGAAAGGTTGTCCGACGATTTCAACACTGCCGATCTTTTCATAAGGAGCGACGAGAGAGTTGAGGTCATTGCGGTTCTCCTCCATGATTTCAGCAAGGCGCTCACGTGTTATACCATCCGCCTCGGCTCCTTCGAAGTCGGGATAAATCAGTCCGGTCAATCCACTGCCGCGCTCCACGATGATACTTTCGTTGACGTATGGCATATTGTTGAGCTTGGCCTCAATTTCTTCAGGATAGATATTCTGACCGGTAGCACTTAATATCATTGTTTTATAGCGTCCGCGTATAAATATGGTACGGTCATCCGGTTCGCCGAGGGTGCCCATATCGCCGGTGTGTAGCCAGCCATCTTCTTCAAGCACGGCTTCAGTGGCGTCAGGATTCTTATAGTAGCCCTTCATCACATTAACACCCTTGACCATTATCTCGCCGAGTTGTGCGCCCTCCTCTTTAAGGATTCTGGCCTGCATGAGGC
>CAMWNL010000030.1 GCA_947175585.1 uncultured Bacteroidales bacterium
GGATAAACACTATCCGTTACAACCGCTTCAATACCACTTATACCGGTGGTGTCGGCCTCAAGTGCGATTACGACGAACTTATCAATTATGTTCTCAATGCTCCGACAGTCAACGAAGACAATCTGAATCAAACGCTCGCAATCGTGGTGCCTAACAGCACTGATTACGGCGGCATCTGCCAAATGTGGACGGAGGGCTTCGCTATTGCATTCTGTCCCAAGAGCGATTACGGCTATCCTCTCGATTCGCGCGGCGTGATCCAGCATGAGGCCGGAGGCCACGGCTTCGGAAAACTCGGCGACGAGTATATTTATCACAACGCATTTATTGATGCTTGTGACTGCTCTTGTTGCGGACACGTAGACGCTATATACGGAGCTAAGGCGTTGGGATGGTACGATAACCTTGAGTTGACAGGTAAGATTCATGAAGTAGGCTGGAGTCACCTGATATTTGATCCCCGCTACAGCGACATAGTCGATATCTACGAAGGCGGCTACATGCATAATCGCGGTGTGTTCCGCTCAGAGCAGAACAGCTGTATGAACAACGATATCCCTTATTACAGCACAATCAGTCGCCAGAGCATCGTCAAACGCATCAAGGATTATGCCGGCGAAGAGTTTGACTTCGAAGACTTTGTCGCCAATGACAAGCGTGGCGCCGCTATGGCTTCAAGAGCCGGAGAGTACGTATTACCCGGTGTCAATATCCGCTCATACTCGATGGAACCGGTTATCCACAAGGGTAGCCCGTTGTCAGGACTAAAAAACAATTCTAAAAAACTGCACAAATAATCAACACGTCACTACTGATGAAACACAATATTATTTCAATAATAAGCGTTGTAATGTTGACAGCCGGTTTATCATCATGCTCCGGCGAGTCAATGGAGCCAAACAGTGATATCGCAAATGGTAAAGTCGCTATGGAGTTTACGTTCAGTCATCCCTCACAGTCACGTGCCACTGAGACGTCTTTCGAAACAGGAGACGTTGTCGGGCTTTACGTGTCAGAGGCAGATAAGACTCTTGAGATCTCCGGCAACACTGTCAATAACGAAGGTCTGTCATTCACGGGCTCGGCGTGGAAGTCTTCACGCAATCTCTACTGGGATGCAGGCAACTATAATGTATATGCCTATTATCCTCGTCTCGACGAGATCAGTTCTATAACCGACCTGCCTTTCGAAGTCGAAACTGACCAACGTAAGGCCACAGGCTCCTCTATGGGCGGTTACGAGGCGTCAGACTTCCTCTTTGCGTCGGCCAAAGGCATTCAGGCTTCCGCTAATCCTGTCCACCTTCAGTTCAGCCACATCATGAGTAAAATCTCTATCCGTTTGATAAAAGGCGAGGATTTTGAAGGTGAGCTCCCCGAGACTGCAACCGTTTATATCCACAACACCGTCACTGAAGCCAGTATCGATATGATGGCCGGTGTTGCGACAAAGGCTCTGCGCGGCACACGTAAAACTGTGACAGCGCGTCAGGCTGATCCGACAACTTACTCTGCCATACTCGTGCCTCAACGACTCGAAAACCGGGTGCCGCTTATCGAAGTGGTCATGAACGGTGTCTCCTACCTCTATGAAAGTAAATTTCTTTTCAAACCCGGTATTCATCATATCGTCAATCTCGTTATTGACAAGAATCCCGATCAGCTTAAGATTGAAATCGGTGGAGAGATTACTAATTGGAATTAATAATCGATTAATATAGATGCCATTAAGGAGAAAACAAATTAATATATCATTAATAATCCTTAGTCTGCTACTCGGAGGTTGGGCGGCCTGTCTTTACAGGCGGCCTCCTCTTGTTTTAAACCCTACTGTGAAAATTTCTATGTCTGAATCTACGGCCAAGGATAGCACTGTTGTCCCCGGTCAACCTGAAACCCTGGAGTCTCAGCCGTCCGTCCTCGCGGAGCCGGCTGTCACCGAACCCAAGGTGACTTCCGCCCGCGAAAGGATGTCATCGCGAGTCGAGTCCACGCGTTTCAGTGACCTTGAGCCATATAGTCTCTCCACCGACCATCCGTTCAGACAAGAGGCAATGAAAGTCATTAACGGACATTTGGAGGAGACTGATTCATTAAGCCGCCATAAAATATTAAGTTATTGCGAACATCTGCGCACGTCCTACACCACCCGTGACATTGACTTCCTACGTCAGGTCTTCAGTGACAACGCTCTTATTATTGTAGGTCATGTTGTCAAGACCGGTGATTCAGCCGGTTCGGCAATGGCTCTGAATTCAGGAGTCAAATATAATGTGCGTTCCAAACATGAATATCTCGACAGATTGACAAAAATCTTCAATTCCGGCAAAGATATCGACGTCACATTCTCTGATTTCATGATTATGCGCCACCCCACCGTCAAAGGCATCTATGGCGTAACCTTAAGACAGCAATACTCGTGTGGCTCTTATGACGACGATGGTTATCTCTTTCTCCTTTGGGATTTCAGAGATATGTCGATGCCGTTGATCCATGTACGCACATGGCAACCTACCCTATCCATAAACCTCGGCAACGATGAGTTGATTGATATCAGTGACTTTAATCTCGAATAATAAAAATGAATAACCGCTGCGCAACATATATTCTGCTGACGCTTGTCATGCTTCTAACCTGTGTGCCTGAAATCATGGCACAGCGCTTTTCGGTTGCCTCATTTAAGCCGCTTCCCAACGATGTATCTGCATTTATCAACCCCGTTAAGGATCTTAACGATGAAGATTGCGGACTTATAAAGGTCATAGCTTCTGATGATTTCGTATTCTCAACTCCGCTTGGCATCGTTAAGCGCATAGATAACATCGGCGAAATATGGCTTTATCTGCCACGCGGATCTAAAAAAATAACTGTCAAACATGCTGAATGGGGGGTCTTGCGTGACTACGTATTTCCTTCGCGCATCGAGAGTCACATGACTTATGAACTGCGTATTGACCAACCGGTTAAAGCCGTTGAGGCGTCTAACTCGACGCCGGTGATAACAACCGTAAGAGATACACTCGTACTGACACGCGTTGACACCCTGGTAATTCAACCGACAAAGAAAAGTCTGCCTCTGAATTTTGATATCTTGGCCACAATTGGTTACGGTGGAAAATCACAGGCAATCTTAGGTGGAGTCATGCTCATGGGCTTGAAGCGTCATGGAGCGTTTATCCACATAGCTACAAACTTCGGCAAACTTGGCTCCACTAATGGAGTGTGTGATAAAGGAGGGTATATTGACGAAGCACTCCCGTTTTATACAGGACGCAAGCGACGCAGTGCGATTATAATTAACGGTGGAGCCGCACACCGTTTGTCAGGCAGAGTGTCAATTTTTGAAGGCATTGGCTACTCTGACTCTTCGCTTGCTTGGGAATTAGCGCCATCCGAAGGAGGAGACTTCGTAAAAAATTCATACTACAGTTCTAAAGGAGTGTCATTTGAAGCAGGCGTCTTGATTGCATTGGGTCAATTATCAATTTCAGCATCAGCCGTCACAATCAGAGGCTCAGAGTGGTTCGGCTCGATAGGATTTGGTATTAAATTAGGTAAGTAAATGTCTGAGTCAACGAGTCGGTCATATTATCTCCTTACACTGATAGCTGCGATGCTGTCAGTTTTATGCCTTTGTGCGTGCTCAGGCCCCACGCCTCCCGAAAATTATGAACCGACATTCGAACTTTTGGAGACTACCGATATTAACCGAACGGAGGCTACGCTATCTGCTCGCATCCATAAACGCGGTTCTACCGATTTGACCCACCTGTCATTTCACTATGGTGAATCCGGTAATATATCCTCTCAAGTGGATCTTAGCGAACCCAATTTACAACTCCAGACCTATCGGCTGCAAGGGCTGAAACCGGGAACTTCATATTCATGGTATATCGAAGGCCACACCACGACAGCTACTCTGAGGTCTGAAATTATAAGCTTCACTACTGTTCCTAATGAACTCCCGACCGTGTCACCCATCGCTGCACTCTCAACCGGCCCGGTTGGCATTATTGTATCATTTGACATAACCGATGACGGCGGAGAACCGTTATTGGAAGCTGGATGTGAAGTCACAGACAACAGCGCTTCAACTACTACCCGTCTATACTTGCCGGCTGAAAATCTATCTACCGGTTCACATCGCATGTATATAGGCTCACTGGACATTGAGACAAATTACACATTTACACCTTTCGCCTCAAACCCGCTCGGAGAATCCAAGGGTATATCAATTGACTTCACTACGCGCAACAGCATAATGCTCACCGAAGCCGGCTCACTGCCTCATCTTTTTGAAGGAACGGCAAGCATTGAACTCGATCAACTTACCATTTCAGGATATATGAATGGCGATGACTTTAAATTCCTGAGACTCCTTCTCGGCGCTCCGTTATTAACCGATGAACATTATATAGAAAGTAAAGTCTCTAAGATAGATTTATCTGATGCTGACATCGTTGAAGGAGGTGCGTCCTATGACGGCAGTCGTTTTACGACTGACAATCAAATTTCTACCGGCATTTTGGCTGATTGCATAAACCTTCGCGACATTATCCTTCCCAACACGGCCGCCACCCTGGCTCGCGATGCATTCAGCCGTTGCTCATCTCTTGAATATCTGACTATATCATCTGATACTAAAAGTGTTCTTCCCTCCGCAGGCTGCACTTGTCTGAAATCTATCCGGGTGTCAGATGCCAATACGTATTTTACTGCTATAGATGGTGTGCTCTTCAATAGCGATGCCACTGAGATTATCTGGTTTCCTCTCGGCAAAACCGGTAATTATTCACTGCCTCCGACGATTACACGTATCGGGGAGAATGCATTTTTCGGCACCGGCATAACCGGTCTTGAGATACCCCCCTCTGTTACATCTATCGGTAGGGGCGCATTTGCCGGATCTTCTCTCACCGAAATATCACTTCCTGACAATATTACCAACATTTATGAAGGCATGTTTCAGAACTGCACACTCCTGACCACCTTAAGACTCGGAAAAGCAACGGAATTTATAGGAAACTTTGTATTTGACGGAACCGACATCAAAAATCTCTATGTCTCCGCTCCTATACCTCCCTTTACATCTGAGGATGCTTTCTTTAACCGCACTTCTTCTATTACTGAAAACTGCGTTTTGCATGTTCCCTACGGATGTAAAGCCGTTTACAGGAATCATTCCGACTGGGGAAATTTCAGTGTAATCGAAGAATTTTAGAGACAATATGACAATGGATAAAGGCGACATTGACAATATGACGAAAGCCGACGTTAACGAATCATCATCTTATCTCATTAGCGATGAGACCGACTCCCGATTGGATTTTGGTGGATTGTTCTCGCCCCGCTTCTCTAACATAATGCCACTATATAGCTCAACTCACGGATCGACCGAGCTATACACGGCTACTCGCTATGGCAAACGCTTCGTCCTTAAAGGATTAAAGGAGCAATATCGCAGTAACCCTATTTACAAAATGGCTTTGACCAAAGAATTTGAGATAGGAATATTACTCGATCACCCATCCATCAGACGCACACTCGGATTCGAGGCCGTTGACGGTTTAGGTGACGTAATTATACTCGAATACATTGATGGTCTGACTCTTGAGACCCTCATGAAATCAGAAAAACTGACTTCGGCATCAGTTAGGAGTATCTCGAAGCAAATCGCTGATGGATTGGACTATATTCACACCAAACAGGTGTTTCATCGCGATCTCAAACCATCAAACATCCTCATATCTCATCAAGGTCTCATTGTAAAGATCATCGATTTCAACCTATCCGACAGCAATGAATTCATAGTGCTCAAAAATCCTGCCGGGTCTCGAAAATATATGGCTCCCGAGCAGCTCACTCCCGACGCCAAACCATCTGCGGCATCTGATATCTATTCTTTTGGGGTCGTGACACGTGAGCTTGCTGAAGCCGGCCGAGATGACAATCTTGCCGACATTGCGGCCAAATGCTCTAACCCTGATCCGAATAAACGACCTCAGTCTCTATCTGTGATCAAGTTGCCGTCTGTCCAATCGTCTGCCCTTCGAGCGGTTTCCGGCTTCCTCGCGTCAAAAGTACTTACATACATAATGATCTGCGTTTGTCTTGCCCTCGCGGCTTTGATCTCTTATTTATTGATAAATCCTCATAACTGACCTATATAATTATGAAAAAAAATCTGGCGTTAGAAGCCCTCGTCGATATCACCAACTCCAATCTCGGATACATTCCGTCAACCCCTGCCGAGTTTAACGAACTTAGCCGCATGATTCAGCAGAAAACAGGACGCTCTATCAGTCTGTCCTCTATCAAACGCATCTGGGGCTATGTCAGATACGAAGGTTTTCCGTCTGTGACGACATTAAATACCCTCGCCATGTATAATGAATTCAAAGATTGGGAGACCTTTCTTATTGGTAATACAGGCGACACCGGTGAAGAGTCTTGCTTCATTGACGATACGGTGATTAATGCTGAGGACTTAAAAGTTGGAGACAAGCTCTTACTCACATGGGACGATGAAAAATCCTGTGAGATAGAGTGCATCGAACACTTGAGATTTCGCGTCAATGCTTCTCGAAATATAAAGTTGGAAGTCGGTGACACGCTTTCGTTCCACTCCTTATGTATAGCCCATCCCGTATATATATGTGACATCTGCCGGGGCAATATTAGTTTTCCTGCATACATAGGTGCTCGTAAAGGCGGCTTGTCTTCCGTCTCTCTGATTCAATAGAGAAGAGTGCATCTCAACTTCGTGGGGTTGCGTATTTTCACAATAATCGCTATCTTTGCGTGAATAACTATCACAACCGGCATGAAGACATCAGTGATTTTGAGATTTGCAATTCTCGGGCTGCTTTGGCTCGGACTTGTGACATATATAGTGGTCAACACTCCTAAGTTCACTCTTTACACTGCGTTTGTCATCGTTGCCTCGGCGATTATTATTTTCGTCCCTATTTATAAGAAGTATGTCAAAAATGGCAACCAATAACCTACCGGCAGCAACATCTCTGCTTCAGACCATCGATTCCCCGGATGATCTGCGACGGCTCTCAATCGAGCAGTTGCCACAGGTGTGCGCCGAGTTACGTCAGTTTCTGATTAGCTCTCTTTCGACCAATCCCGGACACTTTGCTTCGAGCATGGGAGCAATCGAGCTGACTGTAGCTCTTCACTATGTTTTCAACACACCTTATGACCGCATTGTCTGGGACGTTGGCCATCAGGCCTACGGCCACAAAGTGCTGACCGGGCGTCGCGAATCATTCAGTCAGAACCGTAAATTAGGCGGATTAAGCGGTTTCCCAAACCCCGACGAAAGCATTTATGACACCTTTGCGGCAGGCCACGCCTCAAACTCCATCTCGGCAGCTCTCGGCATGGCAGTTGCCAGTAAACTTAACAATGACTCGCCTCGTCGCAACGTTATCGCTGTAATCGGCGACGCCTCTATCAGCGGCGGACTTGCGTTCGAAGGCATCAACAATGCCGCCAACACGCCTAACAATCTCTTGATCGTCCTCAATGACAATGATATGTCTATCGACCGCAACGTCGGTTCTCTGAATTCATATCTTGCTCATATCACCACATCAAAGACATATAACAACCTTCGCTACAAAGCCTACAAACTACTTCGGAAACTCAAACTTATATCCGACAACGGCAAGGGCTCGATTATGAGGTTTAACAACAGCCTCAAATCGCTGCTTTCTCATCAGCAAAACATATTCGAAGGCCTCAACATACGTTATTTCGGACCCTTTGACGGTCATGACTTACCGGCGATCATTCGCGTCCTTAATGACATCCGCGACATGGAGGGTCCACGCATCCTGCATTTACGCACAGTTAAAGGCAAAGGCTACGAACCTGCCGAAAAAAATCCGTCAGTATGGCATGCCCCCGGCCTGTTTGACGCATCGACCGGCCACAGACTTGAAAAAGCTCCGTCTGCCGACCAGCCCATAAAGTATCAGGATGTTTTCGGTAACACCTTACTCGAACTCGCTAAACAAAATGACAACATCGTGGCCATAACCGCCGCTATGCTGTCAGGCACATCCACTGCTACAATGCAACGCGAGATGCCTGACCGCGTCTTTGACGTCGGCATTTCCGAAGGTCACGCCGTCACTTTTGCCGGTGGTCTCGCCAAGGAAGGCAAACAGCCGTTCGTTGCGATATATTCAAGTTTCCTTCAGCGAGCCTATGACCACATGATCCATGACGTCGCCCTCCATCGTCAGCGCGTCACCTTCTGCATAGACCGCGCCGGTCTCGTCGGCGAGGATGGGCCGACCCATCACGGCGCGTTTGATCTCGCATACTTGCGGACTATTCCTAACATGACCGTTGCCGCTCCGCGCGACGAACACATGCTTCGCCACTTGCTGTTCACGGCTCAGGCTCAAGACTGTGGTCCCTTTGCCATCAGATACCCTCGTGGCAAAGGACGTATCGTCGATTGGAAATGCGATATGCACTCACTCCCGTTGGGAAAAGGCGAAAAACTCCGCGACGGCAATGACGTGGCCGTTCTGACGATTGGCACAGTCGCTGACCGGGTGACCGAAGCCATCGACCGCGCGCAGAAAGACGGACTCTCCGTTGCCCATTATGACATGATCTTCCTCAAGCCTGTCGACGAAGACCTGCTCCGTGAAGTCGCTAATCGCTACCGTCATATTATCACCGTCGAGGACGGCACGATTAACGGCGGTCTTGGTAGTGCCGTAGCCGAATGGCTCGAAGACAATAACATCACTGATGTTCACCTTATACGTCTTGGCCTGCCTGACAAATTCATTCCTCAGGGCACTCCGGCTCAGTTGTCAAAACTCTGCGGCATAGATGCCGATGCGATTTATAATGCCTTACGTTCTGTATCTGGAGATAAAGGAAATCAACAATGAAGATTGTCATAGCCGGAGCCGGCGAAGTCGGGGCTCATCTCGCCAAACTGCTGTCCAACGAAAATCAGGACATTATTCTTATTGACGAAGATGCCGAACGCCTCGCTACACTTGACTCCAACTATAATATCATGACGCTTGTCGGATCTCCGACGACTTTCTCGACTCTTCGTGAGGCTCGTGTATCGTCGGCCGACCTCTTCATTGCCGTTACCCCCTATGAGACCGGCAACGTCGTTGCATGCTCAATGGCCAAAAGCCTCGGTGCCACCACTACCGTTGCCCGCATCGCAAGCTACGATTATATGGAGCCCGAAAACCGCGATATGGTTCGCAGCATGGGCGTCGACCGCCTAATCTACCCCGAGTATCTCGCAGCGATTGAAATAATCACCGCTCTCCAGCACTCTTGGGTGCGCCACTGGTTTGAACTCCACGAAGGCCAGATAATATTGGTTGGCGTAAAGCTGACTGAGGGTGCACAGATTGTCGGTATGCACCTCAAGGATTTCGCTTTCACAAACCATCATTTCCACGTGTCGGCTATCAAGCGTAACCACGAGACCATTATACCTCGCGGAGACGATCTCATTCAGGAAGATGACATACTTTATATAACCACTACGCGCGACCATGTCCATGACTTGCTCGACCTGACCGGCAATGTGAGCCATCGCATCCGTCGTGTGCTCATCATGGGTGCCAGCAAGATTGCAGTG
>CAMWNL010000031.1 GCA_947175585.1 uncultured Bacteroidales bacterium
GTGTAGGCTGCGTGGCCGGCATACGCGCCGAACACCTTTGCCGCACGACCTGTCGGAGCAAGAAGCACGGTCTGGATTCCGACAGCTGCAAGTGTCTTGACCAAAGCTCCGGTGAGCGATGTCTTGCCCGTACCAGCATAACCGTTGACCACAAAGACCCTGTCGGCCGACGACTGCGCCGGAGAGCAGAAACGCGCGAGTGCGGCTATGACAGCGACCTGCTGGTCATTGGGTGTGTACGGCAGGGCAAGCAGTACATTAGCCGCAAACTCCTTTGCGTCCATCTATAATATTGACTGAGTCCTTTAAATCAGAAAAACTTATAGCTTATCGAAACACTGACAACCGGATAGACCTTAAACGATTTCATCAGATCGACATAGTCGCCCGGTTTGCCCTTGATATTGACTACATCCTTGCTCAGATTCGTGCCGTCGTGAGTTATGAGCGACGGTGTGCCGCCCCACATCATCATGCCGCAGTCGACATCGAGCTTCCAACGCTTCTGCTTGCCGAGGTCACCGGTGTAGCCGAGACCGACGTATGGCTTGAAACTGTTGACAAATGCATTGACCTTAACCATGCCGTCCTTGTCAGGTTGCATCATGTAGGGTTTACCGTCCTTGTAGTCACCGACATGGATGCCCATATAGCCTTCTTCCTCAAGATCCGCACGGAGGTCATCGACCATAAACGGGTCGAGATAAGTTCCGCCGAATATCGGTTTGTCTATGGCATCGTCACTCATGATATAGTCATAGAAGTTGTTGTAGATATTGACGGCGAGCAGCGAGGGCATTTCCTCCATTGTGTTTCGTGCCTTTGCAACCTTACGTGACCCCCAGTAGAAACCTGCAGTCACTCGCCATCGTTTGTCAGCAAGCGGATATACATCGAAAAGCAACTTGAAGTTGGTCATCGTCGGCTTACCGTCGAGCTCCACACGGTCATCAACCTCGATGCCCGTGAGACGGCGCATATAGTTCTGCAGCTTGTCAAAGTTATTGGCGTTGACCCCTCCTCCATCTGTATAGCTCTGGAGACTGAACGACATCGGCACACTGATATGAGGCGTGAAATCAACACCGGCGCGCACTCTTACATAGTCCGTCACATTGGTGGCTACGTTGATGCCTATGCCGGTCGTACCGAGATTTACACCGCCTTCAAGGTGTTTGAAGATATTCCGGTCAGTGCCGGTTTTTAGAGTTGGATCGGTTGCCTGAGCCCAACCGATGATGCCGGCTGCCGCTGCTGTCAATACTGCCAGAAATGTGCGTTTGACTGATTGGTGAGATAGTCGCATAAGTTATGTTTCGATAATTTGTTTATTATTGTGGTCAGGGACTGATGTCCCCGGGATTCAGACTTGTCGTGTAGGTATGACCATGGCGCAACAAAGGTAAGAAAAAAAGCTCTATTTCAGAAAATTCAGACTGAAAAACATTTTTTTTGTTAAAACTATATTTTTATCAGAAAAAAAAACTACCTTTGCAACTTGATAATATTATCTCACTTGATTATCTACTCTGAATATATACACAAAAAATATGAGAGCTAACGAACATTATCTGAACAGCCGATGTTTTAGTAAAGGCATCGCCGGGCAGCTCCGACACAGTCAGTGTTGTTTGTTGCTGTCATTACAATTGGATACAACACTTTAGAAAATTTTTATCAATTTTTCAATCAAATAATTAACAATCAAACCAACTGAAATGAAGAAACAATTCATCACTGGTGTGCTCCTCTTAGCGCTCACCGCAGGTGGAGTCAGCACATTCACTTCCTGTAAGGACACCGATGAAGATGTGTACAATGAGCTCAATGCTGAGCAGGTTTCTCTGAGAGCCGCTCTCAAAAAGCTTCAGGAACAATTAAATCAGTGTCCGACAGAATGTCAACAGAAAATCGATTCTCTTAAGACTGAATTGGAAAAAGCAATCGGTGAAAAAGCTGATTCTGCTACTGTAGACTCGCTGTTCAGAGATTTGGCTAACAAGTATGCTGATTCTGCTACTGTTGCAGGTCTTATTGCGAAGGTTGATTCTCTTCAGGCAAAACTCGACAGCCTGGAATTCCCTGAGGCTCCCGAAGCTCAGTTTACTGACGAACAAGTAACTGCTCTCAAGGATCTCGCAGCCATCTCAACTCAGATTACAAACTTCTTTGCAAAAGATGGTGGTCTCGACCAGATGCAGTCTCAACTCGACGGCCTCAGCGCATGGTTTGACGGAATCGACAAGTTCGGTATCACCTCAGTTAAAGATTTCCAGGAAGCTGTAAGCGCCGGTGCCTTTGTTTCTGACAACAAAGTTGCTTTCGAGAAGCTGGTAGAATATCTTGACGAAAAAGGCTTTGACGCTCTTGATCAGCTCAAGCTTTACTACGATAAATTTGATGAGTTCAACACCATGTATGAAGCAATCTTCGAGAATGCTAAGCTTCCCGAAGGCGCAACCGACTGGTGGAACTACGGCGAAGTGATGCAGAACATCATGGACAACGCCGCTGCTATCGAAGTTCTCAAAGACGACGTTGACAAACTCCTCAACCGTCTCAACGACATGGTTACAAGCCTCGTTCTTCAGGCCACTACCAACTCTGTATTCGGTTCATTCAACACTCCGTTCGGCATCAACTCAATGGTGCTCATGGCTCCTTACGGTGAAATCGCTACTAACGTTCGCGAATTCCCTGTTTCAGGCGTAGGCGCTGAATGTTATAATGATGAAGAGATCAACTGGAGCGACATGACCAATGACTTCTATGATCTTAACGAACGTGGCACTTCAAAGATCGTTGCTCTTAACGAGAATAAGCAGGCTAAGCTCGGTAACCTCTGGTTCACCGTTAACCCCGGCACTGTCAACAATCTCGATCTTAACGGCTTCGCTATCGTTAACAGCGTAGAAAACGATGTTGTTAAACTCACTAACGTTACTAAAGACGACGAAACAGTTCTTAAGTTCGGTATCGGCTCACGTGCAGCAGGCAACGGCAACGGTCTTTACACTGCTGAAGCTGTTATCGATCCCGAAAACCTCGACCAGATCAAGGTTCACATCGAATCAGGTCTCGTAGAGTCACTCAAAGACGCTGTTAAAAACCGCACTGCTTCTGACATGGTTCAGATGCTCAAGGCTATCTACAACCAGCTTCAGGATATCTGCGACGCTAACGCCCTCCGCTACACTTACACAGCTGCTACCGGCAAGGACGCAAACGGCAACTGGATTGAAACCGAGCAGAAAGTTTACTCTAACTACGGCATGGCTGCAACTGCATTCAAGCCCCTTTCTTACGCTACTCTTAGAGGTACTTCAATCGGTGCTCACCTCCCCACTTTCGGTTCAATCGAAATTTCTAAAGATCTCGTAGATCTTAACCTCGGTACATTCGAAGTTGATGGCAAGAACTTTGAGCTTAATCTCCACTTCGGTCAGCCCGAGTTTAGCTACACAGGTGTTGCTGATCAGGTAATTGAAATTTATGACGGTGACCGTCTTATCGATACTGTCACAATTGAACTCAATGGTGACATGGAAAAAGTATTTAATGACATTACAGGTTCTATTGAAGCTTGGATTGGTACTGGCGACGACAGCCTCGACGCTCGTGTAGAAAAGGCTATCTGGCTTGCATTGTTCTACGATCCTAACGCAACAGATAACAAGTATGTTCCCGCTCCCGGTGAGTCTCAATCTATGGGTGTAGTAACTGACCTTGTAAATCAGGTTAATGACATGATGGGTGGCATCCAGGATAAGCTCGATGATCTCGTTGACAAGATTAACAGCGATTATCTCGGCAAGGTTAACTCACTCATCAGCAAGTATAACACTGTAGCTGAACGCATCAACAACGCCCTCAAGGATCCTAACCACTACCTCCAGTCAGTTATGCTCTACCGCAAGGCTGGCAAGCTCGGTCTCAACGGTCACACTCCCGAAGTTGAACTTCCCCTTGGCATCCTTTCTACAGATCCCGAACGTCCTACTCAGTTCAAGGGCGCAGGCGAAGCTATCTCACTCTGGGCTACTTCTTACACTTTCGAAACTGTTGCTCCCGCATTCAAGAAATTCGTTGGTGTAGTAAGCGTTAAGGAAGGCAAGGCTGATGGCACTGTAGTTGACCGCGACGACCTCGCTCGTGAAGCTAACAAGACTCTCGCTAAGGTTATGAACGGCGACCAGACTCGCGTAGCTCTCAACGTTAAGAACGCTAAGGGTGGTGTCTTCACTTACGAAGTAGCATTCCAGGCTCTTGACTACACCGGTCATACTTCAACTGTTAAGTGCTACCTCCAGGTTGTACGTTAATCGAAAACTCAAGGCTCAAAAACTTTTTAGAAATTTACAGAAATGAAAATAAATAAGTTATTACTTTCGGCCTCATTCGCCCTCTGTGCAGCTTTCGCGGCTAACGCTCAGGTGGTAGAGGAAGAGGTTACCGAATATGTCTTCCAGCCCCACTGGTACATCCAAGGGCAGGTAGGTATGCAGGAGACCTTGGGCGAAACAAGCTTCGGCCGTCTGTCATCTTTCAATGCTCAGATCGGCGTAGGTTATCGTTTCAACCCCGTTCTCGGCGCACGCTTAGTGTTCAATGGCCTTAACTCTAAAGGCTCTATCACAATCGACGGCGAACGCTCTGATTGGAAATGGAACTATATCGCTCCTACTGCCAACCTCACCGTTGACCTCACAAACCTCATCGGTGGCTACAACCCCGAACGTCTTGTAAGCGCAGGTATCTTCGGTGGTGTAGGCGCTAACATCGCCTGGAAAAACGACGATGCCAACGCTGTCAACACAGCCCTTACAAACAAGCTCTATGCTGATCTCCCTGCCGGCGAGCGCCCCGACGTGCTCCGCTACATCTGGGACGGCACTAAGACTCGTTTCGTAGGCCAGTTCGGCGCATTCGTTGACTTTAATCTCACCAGCAACCTCAAGCTCGGTGTTGAACTTCAGGCTAACGTTCTCCCCGACGGTTACAACTCTAAGAAAGCCGGCAACGCTGACTGGTATTTCAACGGTCTCGTAGGTGTTAAATATTCATTCGGCACCACTTTCACCAAGACTAAGAAGGCTGTTGTCGTAGCTTCTGAACCTACAGTGGTTGAACGCATCGTCGAAGTTCCTGTTGAAAAGATCGTTGTTAAGGAAGTTATCAAAGAAGTACCCGCACCTCTTACTCGCGACGTATTCTTCAAGATTTCTACTTACAATGTTACTAAAGACGAAATGTACAAGGTTGCCGAAGTTGCTCGCTACATGAAGCAGCATCCCGACACCAAGGTTACTGTAACAGGTTATGCTGACAAGGGTACCGGTACAATGGCTATCAACCTCCGTCTCGCCGCTGAACGCGCTGAAGCAGTCGTTAGAGCTCTCACAACAGAGTTCGGTATTCCTGCTGACCGCATCACTGCCAAGAGCATGGGCGAAGTTGAGGATCAGCCTTACGACACTCCCCAGCGCAACCGTGTTGCAATCTGTATCGTAGAATAATACAAAACTAAGATACATTCTCCGGGCCGGGTCCTTCACAGGATCCGGCCTTTTTATTGACCTCCGAAGCACTTGTCACATACTTTTACACATTGTCAAACGTTTATATGACAGGCTAACCATAAAAAATACATTTTATATGAAGACAATATTTCTTGCCGGAGGCTGCTTTTGGGGCACGGCTCATCTTTTCACACTGGTTCGGGGAGTCACCGAGACCACAGCCGGATATGCCAACAGCATTATTGCCGAACCCACATATCAACAGGTTTGTACCGGCGAAACTAAAGCGGCGGAGACAGTGCGCGTTGTCTACGACGAAAATCAGGTCGGACTCACTAACCTGCTCTCCCTGTATTTCCGAAGCATAGACCCTGTGTCGGTCAATCGTCAGGGCGGAGATATCGGCACCCAGTATCGCACGGGTATTTACTATGTGTCGCCCTCCGATAAAGAGGTCATAGAGGCAATGCTGGCGATGCTGCAGCGCAGATATAGCGAACCGATAGCGATTGAATACGGTCCGTTGGTCAACTTCTATCCTGCTGAAGACTATCACCAGGACTATCTCGTTAAAAACCCCGGAGGATACTGTCATGTCAATCCGGCTCTTTTTGAAGAGGCTCGCAATATGGGAAGACTACACGACGATAAGGCCGAACTCCGTGCACGTCTTACGCCGTTGCAGTGGGAAGTAACTCAAAACGGAGCGACCGAGCGACCTTACGTAAATGAATATGATAATGAATTCCGCCCCGGGATATATGTAGACATCACTGACGGCACTCCGTTGTTTGTTTCATCGCGTAAATATAATTCAGGCTGCGGATGGCCGGCATTCACTCGTCCGATCAATGATGATACAGTCACCGAACACGATGATTACTCTTTCGGCCGTCACCGCATAGAAGTCCGCGCTGCTAAATCTGGCTCACATCTGGGTCATGTTTTTCCTGACGGTCCTGCCGAAGACGGAGGCATGCGTTACTGCATCAACTCAGCTTCACTGCGATTCATTCCCAAAGAGCAAATGGAGGCTGAGGGCTATGGCAGCTACCAGAACTTGATTGAGGAATGAAGCCCGGCCTATGACTGATAATACAGCTGCTTGCAAAATCGGCTTACTCTTTGTTCACGGCATTGTAGGCAACAGTCGTTTTTTCGATTTCCTCATGCCTGAAATACCTGAAAAATGTAAGGTTTTAAAAATAACATTAAAGGGACACGGAGGCAATGCTCTCGACTTCTCCGGGGCATCAATGGAACAATGGAAAAGACAGGTCGACGAAGCGATATGCCTGCTTAGGGCAGAGTGCGGCACAATCGTGTTTGTTGCTCATTCGATGGGTACACTGTTTGCTCTTGATCAAGCTGCGCGCAACAGGGTAAATGCCATTTTCCTGCTTAACCCACCGTTGCGCATAAGGCCGACGTGGCGACTTTTAACAACACCTGTTAAAGTTATGACCGGCTACACCTCTAATCCGGTCATATCCGCAGCTAAAGATGCTTACGGCATATCTCTTGATTATAATCCGCTCCACTATTACGGTTGGCCGCGTCGTTATATGGAGTTGTTTTCAGAAATAAAACGTATACGCAGGATAGTTCATAAAGTAAACTGTGCCTGCAAGGTTTTCATTTCAGAACGTGATGAGATGGTATCACCTTCATCTGCAGCTTTATTCAATAATAACTCCGGCTGCCGACTGTGGATGCTGAGCCGGTCGGGACACTATTATTATACTCCATCTGACAGAAATCTTATTATCCGGGAGTTTTCATTGCTGATGATGGAGATGAAAAAATTTGCAGGTGTGGCGACAAGTCGCTAAATTTGTGTCAGATAATCATATAACATGAAAAGACTACTCGAAATATGCTGTGCTGACGCCGAGAGCGTCGATGCCGCCATTAAGGGGGGAGCCGACCGTATTGAACTTTGTACGGCTCTCGGCGAAGGAGGCATGACTCCTTCAAAGGGACTTATAGATTACGCTTGCTCTCAAAAGTCAATCCCGGTCAACATCCTCATCAGACCGCGTCCCGGAGATTTTGTTTATAACGGGCGAGAAGCTCAAATAATGATCGACGACATTGACTATGCCGGTAAAGCCGGTGCGTCAGGTGTCGTAATCGGAGCATTGCAACCCGATGGAAGTATTGATTATGACCTCTCCAGACGCCTGATCGACAAAGCCAAGAGCTTAGGTTTGACTGTAACGTTCCACAGGGCGTTTGATCTCTGTAATGATCCTTATGACGGTTTGGCCGCCGTGATAAAGCTTGGTTGCGACAGATTGCTCACATCGGGGCAGTCGGCCGATGCAATGCATGGAGCCGAAGTGATCGCCGGGCTTGTAAGAGCCGCCGAGGGTAATCTTATAATTCTTGCCGGAGCCGGAGTTTCGCCCTCAAACGCTGCTGAGCTAATTGAGCGCACCGGAGTGACCGAACTCCATGCTTCAGCCAAAACGACTGTCGGAAGCGCCATGCTATACCGCAATAATAATGCAACGATGGGTCGTCCGGACTCAGATGAATACAGCCGGACCGTCACCTCACCCGATATTGTAGCTCAACTTTCAAATATTATTCATACCCGACCATGAAACGATACTTACTGTTCGCGAGCCTTTTTCTCTCGTGTTTTTCGGCCATAGCCGCCAAATTACCTTCAGGAGCCGATCGTCTTTGCCGCAACGAGCAAGAACTGCGATATCTCACTGAACTTTATAGTGTGATGAATCCGGCCGATTCAGCCGACCGCTCACCTGAATTTTATCTTGAAAATTGTGTCAGACCGTCGCTGCAGGCTTTAGAGGAATTGCCCTGGAGCAAAACGATACCCGACCGCGAGTTCAAATATTTCGTCCTGCCTCTAAGAGTCAACAATGAGGCTATTGACGGCCATAGACCTGTGTTCTATGCTGAACTCCGTGACCGTGTAAAGAATATGTCAATGAAAGATGCCATCCTCGAAATCAACCATTGGTGTCACGAAAAAGCCACATATCAGCCATCTGACGGCCGCACCCACTCCCCTCTCCAGACCGTCAGTTCAGCGATCGGACGTTGCGGCGAGGAGTCGACCTTTGGCGTCGCTGCCCTACGCGCTTTGGGCATCCCCGCCCGTCAGGTCTATACCCCACGCTGGGCTCACACTGATGACAATCATGCCTGGGTAGAAGCTTGGGCAGACGGCCGATGGTATTATCTCGGAGCCTGCGAGCCCGAGGCTGTGCTTAATCACGGATGGTTTGACGCCCCTGCAAGCCGAGGCATGCTCATGCACGCCCGCGTCCCCGGTGATGATTACGATGGTCCTGAAGAAGTGCTGATGCGTTGGAATGGTAACACCGATATTAACGTGACGTCAAACTATGCGCCGGTTGACACACTCCGTGTAAAGGTGCTGAACCGTGAGGGTGATCCCGTGCAAAACGCTAATGTCTCATTCAGACTTTATAATTATGCAGAGTTTTATCCTATCGTCGCAAAATATACCGACGCAGAGGGATTGACATCAATTATCAGCGGACTCGGCGACCTGCTCGTCTGGGCTCAGAACGGCAGTGACTTCGGTTTCGCTAAAGCAAGCGTAGGCAAAGACCGCGAAGTCACCGTAACGCTCATGTATGATCCCACGACCCGACTCGTCGAAGATATAGACCTTGTGCCGCCGGTCGACCGTGCGCCTGACGTTGTTATTCCGGCCGAGCTTCAGGCTGAAAATAGCCGCAGATTTGCTCAGGAAGACAGCATCCGCAACGCTTATATTGCAAGTTTCCCGACCGAAATCGCCGTCAGAGAGCTTGCCGGGAAGCTCAGCGTTGATGCCGACGAGCTCGTAAGACTTATATATCTTAGCCGTGGCAACAGCTACACACTGATTGAATTCCTGTCTGCCACTCCTGACTCACTACGGCCTAAAGCGATGAAACTGCTCGCATCACTGACTGATAAAGATCTCTCGGATGTAAGCAAAGAGGTGCTCGAAAATTCGATGACGGCTCCCGATATCGACTCTCCTCTCTACGGCAATTATATCCTG
>CAMWNL010000032.1 GCA_947175585.1 uncultured Bacteroidales bacterium
TCTGGGCGATGAACGAGCAAACCGATGGGGCGATACTCATAGTGTTCATTGAATTCCGAAACAAATCGACGTGCAAGAGCGGCTGCTCGCGATTGAACTGACGGCGGACATAGAAAATCCCGACTGCCACACCCACTACAAGCATAACAACACTGAGCATGATATCACCTTTGCGAGTGATATTACCCAATGCATAAAATATCAGACCGAAGACGAGCATATTTTCAATTGCACTCGTCCAGTCGAAACGCGGTTTGTGATCAACTTCGGGATTTGCCGGCAACAGTCGCCAACCAATGAAAAATGCGGCGATGCCGAGCGGAACGTTTATGAGGAAAAGCCAGTGCCAAGACGCAACTGACAAAATCGCACCGGCTATGGTAGGACCGGCAGCAGTAGCGATGGCTATACACATGGCATTAAGCGCCATGCCACGGCCAAGAATCTCCCGAGGGTAGATAAGGCGGACAAGAGCGATATTAACTCCCATGACACAAGCGGCTCCGACACCCTGAATGGCACGGGCGACAACAACCATAGTAAAATTCTGAGCCGCCGCACACAGAGCCGATGAAGCAGTGAAGACTACAACGCCGACGAGAAATGTGCGTTTATAACTGTGAAGGTCACCAATCGAGCTGACGGGGAGAAGCAGCATTGTGATCACCAACTGATAGATAGTGATAATCCACACTGACAACGAATTGCTTATTGAAAATTTTTCGGCCAAAATCGGCAAAGCGACGTTGACGACGGTAACATCAAGCACAGTCATTACGAGCACTATCTGCAACGCGATGATGGCTATGTATTTGCGATATGAAAATCCTATTGCTGCCATATAATCCTACTTTATATATTATAAGAAACAGACAGCGAATTTGTTTGCATGAATTATGAAATAAATGCCGGGTAATAGGGTGATCAGCGGCGATTGCGATGAGTGATGGCGCGTCTGGCGATGGCAAGGCGTCGCCAGATGTTGCGGACTCTACGCCACAGCGGTGAGGGCATAGTAGCAATGTCGCTCGACATCGGGTCGACAAACGATGTGAGAGCCGGCCCCTCGCCGAACTGCTCGGGATAGACAATCAAGAGATTGTTGCCGGCAAAGTAACGCTGAAGGAATGAGGGCATCTCGCTTATCGACGATGAATAGGAGACGGAGTTAGGACGTGAACCGATTATGACGAAGAGGTCGTCTTCGTTAATCTTGTTGGCGAGAAGAACGTAATCGTCATCAGCATCGAGAGTATCAAACTCACAGCGGATGCCATAGTTCTCGCGGTAAAGCACACCGCGTATCAAGGGCTGGGCGTCGGCACAGCAGCAGAAAATGATGCGGCAACCGAGCTGACGCGTCAATCGGGCGAGACCTCGCACCCATCGGCTGAAGCCAGTCTCATATTGCGCACGATATGGCACCCAGACAACAATGCGAGTGATAGTGTTGAGCGGAATGAAACAACGGCTTATAAGAACCATCTTATTGCTGGAACGCAGGAGTTTCTCGACCTTGTTGCCGAAGAATGTGTCAATCACGCCTGCACGACGGTGCATGCCGAGGATTACTTCCGTGATATCGCGTTCCTCGATTGCATTAAGGACTCCGGTGACAGTGTTGAGGTCATATCGTTCAAGAGTCTCGACCGCCACATCAGCGGCAGCTCCGGCCTTACGGGCCGATTCGAGCGAACTTTTCGCCAGGCTTTTGGCCGTCTTGGAGTTGTCATCACGCACGTGGAGCGCAAACATACTGTGGCTACCGCGGTCGTTGCGCATCAACACGGCGAGTTCGACGAGCTGGGCGGCCGTGTCGGGGTTAGCTACGGTAATGAGCGTGTTATTGACGCGTGTCTGACGGATAACGCCATCATTTTCCTCTGCCGCGAGGAGACGCACTTTCAATTTGGGAGCGTTGGCAGCGGTGATGATCGGAGCAAGCGCACAGGTAACAAGAATTACGAGGACTGTGCTGTTGAGGATGCGAGTATCAAGCATGCCGAGGTTATAACCGAGAGTTACAACGGCAAGGGCCACAGCGGTGTGGGCGGCGGTAAGACCGAACATCACCCCCTCGCTGCTCGAATCAAGGCGGTTGATGCGACAGGCTATAAATGCCGGCAACCACTTGCTGACGATCGCCACGGCAAGCATAATTCCGGCTACGGTCAGCGTATCGGTATTGGCGATGACCCTGACGTTAATCATCATGCCGACACTGATCAGGAAGTAAGGGATAAAGAGAGCATTGCCGACAAACTCGATCGAGCCCATCAGAGATGAGGCCGGCGGCACATAACGGTTGAGCAGCAGTCCGGCAAAGAAGGCGCCGAGGACAGGTTCAAGGCCTATCAGCTGAGCCGTACAAGCCGCAAGAAAGACCATGGCAAGGATAAAGACATACTGGGTGACCTTGTCATTGTGGCTCTTGAAAAAGCGTCGGGTGATGCGCGGATAGAGATAGAGGAGCGCAACACACCACACGGCGAGTTTACCTATCAAAGATATCTGGGCGACGAGATCAAACGCTCCCTCACGCCTGACGTTGACAGTCGCGGCAAGCACGAGGAGGGCTCCGATAACGGCGATAATTGTGCCGACAATAGATATCAGCACGGCAGGAGCCTTAGTGATGCCGAAACGGGCAGCGACGGGATAAGATATCAGAGTATGAGACGCATACATCGCTCCGAGGAGCAACGCGGTCAGCCAGTCAAGGCCAAGCAGCCACACACTCGTCACCACGCCGAGTATAAGCGGAATAAACAACGTCAACAAGCCGAATACCAAACCTCGGCGCATATTGAGCCGAAGATGGTACATATCAATCTCAAGTCCGGCAAGGAACATAAGATACAGCAGTCCGACCTGACCGAAAATCGCGAAGCTCGAATCATTGTCGAGCACATTGAAGCCGTAGGGACCGATGACAACTCCGGCTACAATCATGCCTATGATATGGGGTATCTTCAGGCGATTGAGCAGCAGGGGTGTGAACAGAATGATGACCAGCACGATGAAGAATATCTGCACCGGCTGTGTCACCAAGGGCACTGAGTCAAGGAGCATCATCGGCTGGAAGCGAGTCTATGGATTAATGCCTGAAGCAACCTTTGTCGAGCATATACTGAGCAATCTGGACGGCGTTGAGCGCAGCGCCTTTACGGATCTGGTCGCTGACAGCCCAGAATGTGAGACCTCGTTCATTAGAGATATCACGGCGCACACGACCGACATAGACGGGGTCGCAGTCTGCTGCAAAAAGAGGCATCGGGTATTGCTTTTCGGCAGGATTGTCGATCAACACCACACCCGGAGCCGATGAGAAAGCCTCACGGGCGGCCTCGACGCTAACAGGTTCGGCGGTTTCTACCCAAATAGCCTCGCTATGGGCGCGGAGAACGGGTACGCGGACACAAGTCGCGCTGACTTCAATCGAGGGAAGATGCATAATCTTACGGGTCTCGTAGTACATCTTCATTTCTTCCTTGGTATAATCGTTATCCTGGAAAACATCGATGTGAGGAATCACGTTGTAGGCGAGCTGATAGGCAAAGCGCTCGACCTTAGGCTGCTCGCCGGCCGAGAGAGCTCGGGCCTGATCTACAAGTTCGTCCATCGCTGCGGCGCCGGCACCGCTGGCGGCCTGATAGGTAGCGACGTGAACACGTTTTATTTCAGAAAGACGGTTGATAGGCGCAAGAGCCACGACCATCTGGATTGTTGTGCAGTTAGGGTTAGCAATGATGCGTCGCGGAGCGTTGAGCGCATCGTCACCGTTGACCTCCGGTACAACCAGAGGCACATCGGCATCCATGCGGAACGCACTCGAATTGTCGATCATCACCGCACCGTGGCGCGTAATTACCTCGGCAAATCGCTTGGAGGTGTCACCACCGGCCGAAACAAAAGCAACGTCTATGCCCTTGAATGCATCGTTGTCACACAGTTCCTCGACCGTATAATCATTACCGCGGAAGGCATACTTACGGCCGGCACTCCTTGCCGAACCAAAAAGTTTCAGGTTGTCAACGGGGAAATCGACCTGCTGAAGCACCTTGATAAATTCTTGGCCTACAGCACCACTTGCACCGACAATTGCAACGTTCATTCTTACTATATTATCCTAAATATTAATGTGATATTGTTGTTTGAATTTTTATTTCCGCAAAATTACGAAATAATGGCGAAATAACGTTGCGTTCACATTAATTTTAGCAGCAAATAGCAATAATTTCCTTTATTTCTCGCAGCTGACAGTGCCACCTGATTTCTCGGTGATGGTTTTATAGTTGTCGGCAGAGCAGCTGACGGTGGCTGTCGAGGATGCCGCTGCACTTACGACGGTCTCGGCGCGGAGGGCTTCAGCATCGATTATCGCTGTTGACGAAGCCTCATACTCGGCCGTAACCGTCACGCCGGAAAGAGTTATGGTCGCCGTGCTCGAAGCATCGGCCTCTACATTTTGACAACGGATGTCGCTGACGCCGGCACTCGCAGAGCTGCTGCACTCGATGTCAAGCGAATCGGCTTTTACACCGCTGACCTCAACTGAGGATGACGAGGAATTATCGACGTCGAGCCGGCTGACAGACAGGTTGCAGAGATTGACACGAGCCGAAGACGAAGCCTCGACCGAAAGCGGACCATTCTGAACAAGCGCGCCGGTCATCCCGAATTGCGATGACGACGAAGCGTCTATTGACCTGAGGCCGGGAGAGGTCACAGTCACAGTGACCCGGCAATTACCGTCAATGGTCGTGTTAGGCTTAAATCCGGCTACAAGCAGACCGTTTTTAACGGTGACATCAAGCATTTCGGCAATATTCTCCGGACAGTCAACTTTAACGCTGACGGTTTCAGACTGAGTATACTGCACTTCGATAGCAGATGAAACATTTATCGAGTTAACGTCTTTGGCCTGCACGTCATAGGTGATATACTCTCCGTCGGGCACTACTCTATTACCGGGCACGCCTTTATTAGCCGAACACGCCCCAAACGTAGCCATCACAATGGCAGCAAGAGATAAACTGTAGATTTTCATAATCAAATATTTTCTTTTGCTAATAAGACGCAAAAACAGTTGATTTGTTACATGTTGACCGCATTTTTTTCGGATTAGCAAAAGTTAAATCTCGTAATCATTTGATTTAAGGCGAAATGCAGCCGACGATTGCAGTAACTTTGCATCACGGATTTTATAATACACGCTATGATAATAATGATGAATATTTCTGACAAATTACGGGCTGCGACTGCTGCGGCAGGTGCGGCAGTGGCTTCGTTTGCAGCTCCGGTCGTGCCCTACGGAGCGATATGCACAGCTATGGTGATTGCCGACCTAATAACGGCTCGGATGCTTGCGAGACGCATCAGCCGCAGACTACAAGGCCGCAATTCCGACAGCGTTAAATTCTCATCGCGTCGCCTCGGGCGGAGTGTGATAGCGCTTGCCAAGGTCTATGCTCTGTTGCTGCTCTCCCACGGCATTGACACGGTCATCGTCGGATCGGACGCAGGATTCAGCGCCTTACGCTTTTCGGCCGCACTGGTGTGTTTCTGGCAATTCTGGTCTATACTCGAAAATGAAGCTTCCGCCAACGATGCTCCGTGGGCACGAATCGCCCAACGCATTCTCGTCGACAAAACATCCCGACATTTAGGGATTGATTTGGAGGAGATGGTGCATAAATCTAATACCTGAAAAAGCGCCGCAGAGATTTTAAAGAGACATCAGATGATAAATATTGTGATATTGATTTTATCTTCCACCTCCGTATACCATCATTAAAAAACAAAGAGACTATAACAATATAAAATTGAAATAGCCTCTCTGAAACTGTACGTACAATCTACAGTTTACGATAGTTTATTCTGTAAACTCGATTATAGTACCTGTAGCGATAGCCTTTGCCTGATTGTAAATAAGAATCAGTTTATTCTTATGGCTAACATTTGTGTTGATTATTGCTTGTGATCCGGTTAAGTTGGCATTCTTGTACATGTCTGAAATTGCTGTTTCGTCCATAGATTTTTTTGACATACCACCGATTCCCAACCAGTAGTTTTGGGTGCTTTCGCCGCTAACAGTTCCTACCACTCTAAAGTTCTTTTTGGTTAGTTGAACTTCTGTTTGAGTCAGATTTGTGTTTGAAGTTGCAGAACGGCTGATACCACAACTTGAGCATAGCAAACCTAAGGCAACCACACTCATTATTAACAGTTTCTTCATAAAAAAAGAATATATATGTCTCTCATCCTCCGTTGAGACCTTTACGAATTGACATAAAAAAAGGTGTGAGGAATGTATCTTGTTTTATCCAAATCTCAGGTCTTGGCGTACCTTTTCCACGGATAAAACAATAGCCCCACACCGATAGAGCTATATAGGCTGTCAGTCACGACAGTGTATAAGCTACCGATGCAGGTGCTATTGCAAACCTTACCTTCGTGGAAATTCAAACCGCCAAGTTCGAGATTTGAAGATAAAATTTCAATAACACCTTTTTATAAATAAAAACTGATCTAACGGGCTAACTCTTTAGCCGATTGTTAATCACTTGCAAAGTTATAAAAAAATGTCATTAGTGGGACTATATAAAAACATGTTTTTTTTAGCATAAATCAAGCATACGCAAAATTATACGTTATAATTTTGCGAAAATATGATATAAGAAGACTATATAAAATCGAATTGACAGAAAGCACTATTAATAATCGGTGGAAGCGTCGCCATCGATTGATTGCTTATAATTCTCTATTATTCTTTCAATATTCTTTTTCAGTTCAGGTATATGACGGACTACTAATCCCCAGAGGAATTCAGTCTCAACGCTGTCATAACCGTGTATGATTCGGTTGCGTGTGTTGATTATTTCTTTGGCATTAGGAATATCAAATGAAGGGTCTTTCTTCCGTATGCGGTTAATAGCTTCTCCCATTATCTCCGTTTTGCGCTCAACGGCACAAATTCTCAAGCCATCTTTTTCAAACAAATCAAATCGTTTTGGAAAGTCGGTAAAGTATCCCTCCAATTCATTTATAGCGTCCAACACATCTTGAAGATGTTTCAAAATATATTCATCAGCCATAAATCAATTGTTTTGTGCGGTTCACATTCTGGATGAAATATTTGTTTTTCAGACCTTTCTCTACAATCAAATCAACCTTCCTGCCAAATATGCCCTCTAAGGCTTCCTGAAAATCAAAGTAGTTGGTAACGTAATCCCACTTCTCATGGTCTGTCGTATCGAAATTTACAAGCAAATCAACATCGCTTTGGTCGTTGAATCTGTCGGTAAGGATAGACCCAAAGACTGATAGCGTTTTGACCCTATGCTTACGGCACAGGTCGAAAATCTCTTTTAGATGTAATTCAATCAACTTCATCGCTACTACTTTACAACGGCAAAGATAAATATTCTTTTTGATATATAACACATTGCCTTATAAAAATGATGACAGAGCGTAGCGGTTTCTTGAACCATGGTCTTATAAAAACAGACGGCCAACCGAAGTCAGCCGCCTTAAAAAAATATCAACTCAGAGCGGTAAACGAGGCTCGAACTCGCGACCCTCAGCTTGGGAAGCTGATGCTCTACCAACTGAGCTATTACCGCATAGATGATTCAAATGCAATGGCAAAGTTAGTAATTTTTTTGTATGCCGGTAAGTTTTATTAGATAAAAAAGAGTTAACAGGCGATTTATCAAAACGGGTCTGATTGTTTTATTGAAAATAATAGCGTACATTTGCATCATAATCACATCAAGAAAAAAAATAATTAACAGCATAAAATACATATTATTATGATTAACAGAAAAATCGAAGACGCTATCAATGCGCAGATCAACGCCGAGTTTTGGTCGGCCTATCTCTATCTCTCTATGGCCATGCAGTTTGAGGCCGACGGTCGCTCAGGTATAGCTAACTGGTTCAGAATCCAGTTTAAAGAAGAGCAGGCTCACGCCGAAATCTTTATCAACTATCTGGTGCAACGCGGCGGCCGCGTGATGCTTCAGCCCATCGAAGCCGTGCCGACAGCATGGGAGTCGCCTCTGGCAGCATTCGAGGATACACTCGCCCACGAAGAAAAGGTGACTGCTCTCATCAACAATCTCTATGCCCTCGCGGAAGCCGAGCATGATTACGCTACCCGTGGTAAGCTCGACTGGTTTGTGTCAGAGCAGGTTGAGGAAGAAGAAACCGCCAAGAGCCTCATCGATCGTCTCAAACTAATCGGCAATGACGGCCTTGCCCTCTATATGCTTGACCAGGAACTCGCTTCGCGCGTCTACAACGTGCCTGCACCGTTAGCAACAACTCAAGCATAATAGAATAGGAATACCTGAAGATGAATAAACTCGTATTACGTCATGCGATCGCGGCTATTGCCGTGGTCGCATGTATGTTTTCGGCCGCATGTTCGCGCGAAGGTAATATCAGCGTCGCCGCCGACAACAGTGACATATTATATATGGGCCGTATTCACTGGTCTGATTCGGCTACGGCTGTGTTCAATTATCCCGGTGTGACGGCAATACTCAACTTCAACGGCACAGGTCTGGCGATGACTGCCAAGCCAGGCAGCGGCCAGTTCATGGTGGAGATTGACAACGATGATGCGTTTAAGATCAATTTCGCTGATTCGGTAACGACAATCGTGCTCGCCGACTCTCTGGCCGAAGGACACCACTCCGCGCGCATAGCTTATGCCATAGAGGGTCACGAAAAGCAACCTGAGATAAAATCATTTGAAATTTTCGGGCCGGACGCCAAGCTGCTTCCTGCGCCAAAGCGTCCGGATCTCAAGATCGAGTTTATCGGCAACTCGATAACATGCGGCTACGGCACGGAAGCTGACAGCGGACAAGTGCATTTCAGCTATGACAACGAAAATCACACTCTGAGCTACGCTTATCTGACAGCACGCGCGCTTGACGCCGACTTCAACGTCGTGGCCAAATCAGGAATAGGCATGTATCGCAGCTACGGCGGCCCTATCGAGGGTACGCCCGGCAACCGTATGCCCGACCTTTATGATCGCACGCTCTTCTACACACCTGACTATGATTGGGATCACTCAGCGTTTGACCCTGACATCATCACCATCAATCTCGGGACCAACGACACGTCGCTCGAACTCTTTGACAGCGAACTGTTCGAAGCCAAATACAACGAATTTCTCGACCATCTGCGAGAGATTCACCCGACATCAAAAATCGTTGTGCTCAATGGTCCGATGCTCAACGGCCGGTGGCTCGAAACCGTGCGCGAATCGCTTGACCGCATAGCCGAAGGTCGCGAAAACGTCTATCGCTTTGACTTCTCGCCCTGCACAGGCGAACTCGGCTATGGCGCAGACTTCCACCCGTCGCGTGCACAAGCCGTGCTGATGGCTCAGGAACTGATACCATATCTGCAGACCATACCAGTCTCTTATACACATCACCGAGCCCACGACACCACTGAAACTCGCGTTTGGCGGGATGGGGTGGGAAAAAAAAAGAGGGGG
>CAMWNL010000033.1 GCA_947175585.1 uncultured Bacteroidales bacterium
ATATACATCTGTATAATACACTGCTTTGCCTCCATTGGAGAAATGTCATCGTGAACCCCTTTACATGCCAGATCGTTGACTCTTGAGATTCGAGCAGACAGGTCATCAAGATTTTGATTTAACATTTCTGTAAACGCATGTTTCCCATTTTTATCAAACAATGCATATGAAATTCGATTTATATATTTATCTTTTGTTAGTTTTCTTTTCCTACCATCTGAGCATGTGACTTCCTCATCGTTTGCTATGCAAACAATATCAGCAAAAGACAATAAGATACGACGAATGTCTAATAAAGCTTCTTGAAGATCAACCTGATTCCCGGTTTTTATATGGTTTTCTATTGAAGTAAAGTATTCATTGAAGCTCGGGTTATATGTGTCAAGTTTTAACTGCACCCACCTTCTATTTTCGTCATAATAATTCG
Source organism: uncultured Bacteroidales bacterium (assembly GCA_947175585.1). Classification (GTDB taxonomy): domain Bacteria; phylum Bacteroidota; class Bacteroidia; order Bacteroidales; family Muribaculaceae; genus CAG-873. The sequence goes on from CAMWNL010000033.1 coordinate 428, forward strand.
ACATTGTATTACCATATACAACTTGTCTTTCACTATCTACAAGATAATCAACCACACGACGTCGAATCTTAAGAATAATTGCTTCAAACTGAGTGTAGGATGCATTAAGAAACATCCGAGCCTTAACATTGTCGTGTTCCGCATAATATACATCCAGAGGATGCATGCCTTGAGTATTTATTAGACTACAGGTACTCCTTTGGATTGACTCAAGACGTGATTCGAGCTCATAGATACCATCTGGCCATATTTGGTCAGAGCAGGCAACCATTTTCCCATTTTGATATATCTGAGATAAACTTCTTTCATCCATCCATAAATTACTATACAGCATGGAGAGTTTCTTATATTTTTCATAAGGGAATTTAGGTTTCATTTGATTATCAATTTTCTGGAATTCGGTTTTGTTACAATTACAAAACTCTAATGAAATCCACCATAGATTCTCAAAATCCTGCCTAAATATTGCAATTCTCTTGGCCGTCTCTAACAATGCACTTACTCGTGCATTGTTAGAGGCAGCTAAAGCATCTTTTATCAACCCAAGTATGTATTCGTCAGCTCTGTCCATCATTTTACTTTTAATAGTATTGCTCGATATAAGAATAGGCACGTTCAAAAACATCGTTGTCTTTGATTTGGTACTTTATCCAAAGTATTGACCGGAGCTTCTTCTTGATCTCTCGACGTGCTGTCACACTCTTGAAGGCATCCTTGAACTGACGAATAATATTGACCACTTCATTGTCAATGTCATTCACCACCTGTTCTACAATGATTGGGGTTTCCTCAGTTTTAATTGACTGGAAAAGATCGGTCAATGCAGCACGGGCCTTGGCATGAGAATCTTCCGGTTGTTCAACCTTCTTTTCCTCTTCAAGAACCTCGCGCGCAAGTTGAAGCAGTTGCTTCAGGAAGTCGATGCTGGTGATCAGACTTTCCTCCATGCGCTTACGGAGTTCATCGAGTTTCTCCGCAAACTCCTTGAACTTACCTTCACCCTTATGATTGCCGAGACGCATTCTCAGCATCTTTTCAACTTCGATAATCTTCTTCTCGCGCTTCTTTTCATCTTCGATGATGGAGTCTATGACATCAGCATCGACCACGAGTTCTTCAAGCGATTTGCCTATGTCGATAGTGTCGATATTCTGATGAATAATCTCAATGGTCTTTGCTCCAAGAATTGTCCATATCAGGGATCCACCAGTACTTACAGGACGAACGCTTTGATAAACCTGAGCCAACCAAGTGTAATCAGCTTGATACGGCTGAAGCACAGGGTCCGGACTTACAATCTCCCACGCTTTTGCGAGGCGAGCAAAATGGCGGGCGAAATCTACTTTCTTTTGCTCATCTTTAAGACATTGCTGTGCAGCAATCAATCCTTCCCATCCACCGACAGTCCGGTCAACTCCGGGGAAGAAACCAACACAGTCGCCCACATATACAGGTATGAGGCTTTTAATCTCATCAAGATTCTTGACAATACCTTTGATTGTCTCTTCATCGAAGGCAAGAGACTTGGCAACATTGTCGAATACACCTACAAAGTCTACGATAATGCCGGATTTCTTATTCTCATTGTATTTGCGGTTTGTGCGGCATATTGCCTGAAGAAGAGTGTGATTCTTCATAGGCTTATCGAGATACATACACTGAAGAATAGGGGCATCAAAACCGGTCAAAAGTTTGCTTGTAACGATAACGAATTTTAATGGCGACAGAGGGTCGCGAAATTTGTCAAGAAGTTTCTTTTCCTCATCACGGCTGCGCTTGTGCTCCTTATATTCATCAGCTTTGTCTCCGGTGGTGTGCATGACGATAGCCGTCTGGTCGTCGGTACCAAGCAGAGCATCAATCGCTTTCTTGTAACGCAGGCAACAGTCGCGATTATAAACTACAACCTGAGCCTTCATGCCATTTGGCTCAATCTGCTCACGGAAATGATTGACGATGTATTTACATACCTCGTTGATGCGGTCTTGAGCTGTGAAGAATGCCTCTATGCTTGTTCGACGCACGAGTTCATTCTTATCCTCTTCACTTATCTGATCCGTAAGTTCGTCAAACTCCTTTTGAAGCTGCTCTTCATTGAGGTGCATAGATACAGGAACTGTTTGGAAGTTTAGCTCCAATGTTGCACCGTCAGCTACCGAGTTCTGGAAAGTATATTTTGAGATATAGCCGTATTTGTCGTTAGGGTCTCCAAATGCAGCAAAAGTATTGTGATCGTTGCGATTTATGGGAGTACCTGTCAGTCCGAAAAAGAAAGCGTTGGGAAGAGCCGTACGCATCTTTGCTCCGAGGTTCCCCTCCTGCGTGCGGTGTGCTTCATCCATCAGGAGTATGATATTGTCACGAGTGTCGATTACCTCACCATCAGCAAGATCTCCAAACTTGAAGATAGTGGTGATAAGTATTTTTCTCTGATGTATCTTCTCTTCAAGTTCTTCCTTTGACGCAATACTATCCACATTGGGAATCTCGGCCCGAGTGAAATCACCTGTAATCTGGTCTTCAAGGTCAATACGGTCATCGACAATAATCACAGTTGGTGATTTAAGTTCTTGTTGACGTCGCAATTTTTGAGCGGCAAACACCATAAGCCATGACTTACCTGAACCCTGAAAGTGCCAAATCAGGCCCTTTCGCGGTCCTTCTCCTGTGCGATATGTATTAAGCACACGTTGCACGATCGCCTCACCTCCGAGGTATTGCTGATAGCGGCACACAATCTTAATCTTTCGCCCGCCGGTCGTACCGGAAAACACAGTGTAATACCTATAGATGTCAAGCAACCGTTCCGGCGATATCAAAGAAAGATAGTTGTATTTAACCGAAGCAAGGTCGCCATGCTTGCGATCTTCATCAGCAAACCAAGGACCCCATTTTTCAATAGGACAGCATACTCCGGCATATTGCAGCTCTTTTCCCTCTGAGGCAAAGGTCAGTATATTGCTGACGAACATCTGAGGGATACTCTTCTCGTAGTGAAGGATATCGGTGGCACCGTCAGCCCAAGTGACATCAGGACGAACAGGAGTTTTGGACTCTCCAATTACCATTGGTATTCCGTTGATTAGGTATACGAGGTCCAGACGTTTACCACCTTCGTGGCTCAGTCGGGGGAATTCCCACTGATTAGTAACGACACAACGGTTTTTGCTCATATCCTCATGAAAGAACCTAATGTTGATATTGTCGCCATCAGGACCGAAAGGATACGAGTTTTCTTCGAATAGAAGAGAGCGGAACTTATCGTTTGCCGCAACCAGATCATCGTAATGGTTACAGCTGATAACGGCGGCACGGAGTTTGTAGATAACTTGCTCTGCCTGCTCCGGAGTTATATCGTTGAGTTCCAGAAGTGCAGTCTGAAGCCAATGAGTCACAAAAACTTCATCCGGAAGTCGAGGCACGTGATTAGGCTCGACATAAATCCAGCCACGATCAGCGGCCGCATTTATGAGCATCTCTTCAACTGTATTTGCTTCGTTAAAATATGACATATATAGTTTAATTTATTTTGTACGTAATATTTTGATTTGTCGGCCTGACGATATATAGCTTCAAATTTATCTTGAAGTTCCTTCGGAGGTATACAAATCTGTTTCGTCATATAGTCTGACATGCTCAGATTTTGAATACCTGTGGTCTGACTTGCCATTGCTCTCATTGCTGCCTTATTGAGATTATAAGAGTTATAAAGAGAATAGAACAAGTACACTGGATTTATACCTTTGTTGGGGCGCAATACTTGTGTGAAATTATTAAAGAGATAATCGCCGTCTTCTTCGAAGAAGACAACTCTACCAACGGGATTGTCTTTTGTACCTCCAGAACGTTCTAAAATAATATCTCCTTTTTTTAATTTCTTTCGAGACACTTTCTTTGAATCTATTTCTCGTGTCACAACCTCGGATAGATCCAATTTACCTTCGTTAGTAAAGTTCGTGGTTCTAATCACTCTTATAGCCTTATGTGTAGTTGGTTCATTACCCCACTCTCCAGGGAAGGTATCTGAAATAAGATCCTGCAGTGTAGAAAATGAATTCACACCTCCGAACATTTCGATAAATTGCGATTTGAAGCCGTCAAATTTTGATTTATCGGCCTGCCGAACTATCGCCGCAAACTCTTCTTGAAGTTCAATTGGAGGAACAGGAATGATAATCTTAGCAAGATTCGCTCTACTAATTCTTCTGCGAGTAGTTCCTGTTGCTGCTTTCTTTATTTGATTTAAATAGGTTGATGTTTTAGTATAGGCAATAAAAAACTCCGGCAAAACATACGACTTTAATCGTATAATGGTGCAATCTACTGCCGTAATAGCCTTATCTATCTCAGGCACAATACATGCCCTGCCGATTGGGTCCGGTAATCGTGAAACAAGAATATCTCCTTTGAAAATTCGGGAACAGTTAAGACGATTAAATGTTTCTTCGGATATGAACCTTGATTTTTCTTCTTTATCCTTGAATACTCCGTTGCCAATATTACCTGTCTGTATCAACCGTATGCCAGATTCGGATTGGTCTTTTGATTCAATCCAGTCTCCATCAATAAAGGTGCATGCACATTCACCGATTGTTGAAGATGATATGTTCTCTCCCCCAAACATTTCGATAAATTGCGACTGATGATTGTATGTCAGTGAGTATTCCATAGGCTATCCGAGGTAACGTTGGTGAGAGATTTTGACGTTGTTTTGATTCACCATAGCATACTGCAAGGTGGTATCAAGACTTTGATGGCCAAGCAAGTGCTGCACTTGTTCTATGGGCATGCCTTTATCAATCGCCATTGTTGCCAATGTGCGACGGAATTTATGCGGATGTACGCGAGGCAAATTCAATTTCTGCCCCAGGCGACGAAGTCTTACCTCAACTCCGCTGATCTGTAGTCGGGTGAATGGGGCGAGTAATGAAACGAACAAGGCCTCATCGTTGTCTGTACGAGATTTGAGATAGTTTTGCAGATGAATCTTTGTGCGGGCATCGAAATAGACACGCCTCTGCTTGTCGCCTTTACCGGTAACAATACATTCTCTGTTTTGAAAGTCTATATCATCCCGATTGAGTTTGACAAGTTCACCAACGCGCATTCCAGTGGAAGCGAGTAGGTCAATCAGAGCGAGATCTCGTACCGTCTCACAGTTGTCGCGCATGATTTCAAGCGACTCATCGGTGTATGTCTCTTTGACCGTCTTACCAACTTTCACTTTATGGATGCGTCGAACCGGGCTTTTAACGATATAATTCTCATCTTCGAGCCACGAAAAGAAACTCGAAAGGATGCGCCGGATATTATCGATTGTCACTTTCGACGCTCCACTTTCCTGCTGATAGTCGTTGAGATATACACGCAGGTCATCTGTCGTAATGTGCGTTATTGGTTTGCCTACCTTGACGAGAGCGTTTGCTATAGTGCTACTATAATATGCCAGTGATTTTTCGGAACAACCTTCAACGCGTTTAGCTGCGAGGAAAGATTCAGTGAGCGATTTATTATCAGCTGACGAATCGGTAGTGTCTTTTTTTGTCACGTCAACGTTGCGGAAGGTGTAGTCGAGCACCTTTCGCAGTTGAGCAAGTTGCTCGTTATTAAGCACATCGAGCATTGCCTGCTGTATGTCGTTAATCAGATTTTCAATCATATTATATGGTATATATTGAGAATACGTTAACGTGACTCGGATATTTAGCCGTTGATAAGGCTCTTGATCACTTGGTCAATAGCTTCAATGGCTTTCTTCAGTTCAAATTTTGATTTGTCGGCCTGTTGAGATATAGCGGCAAACTCTTCTTGCAGTTCTATTGATGGAGGTAGCACTGAGAAGGTCTCTAAATATGAAGCAGGAACTCTTTTCTGTCCACCCGTTCCAGTCATATTCTTGGCTGCATCTTTGCGCAAGATATCTAGCTTAGTCAAGTTATAAAGCCAAGTTGATGTGGTTACTCCCGGTAACGGTCTGAGTACATGAAACTCCGTAGAGCCAAACCCAATGCCATTAGAAAGCTCCTTAAGCATAGCTCCTTTACCATTCTCCATACATGGAGTTATCTTCGCAAACAGCACATCTTCGTCTGCACAATATGTAAATCCTTTCTTAACTTCACCGAGTGGTCTTGAAGTAAATGTTGAGTATTCGCCCTCCTCTGAGATACTATCCATTGGGATAAATGATACTGGTAAAGAATCATCAAGATCTTTTGGTCTCGAAGGATTGATTATACATAGTGAAGACAAAGAAACCTTATCGGAACATTCGTCAAAGGGATTGCCGAACATTTCGATAAATTGCGATTTCACCATCTCTTCTGTTGCAGTAAGAAGGCTTTTGTAAGCTTCTTTTAGCCGGTACGCCGCCCATATTTGCGAAGCTATCTTCTTTTGTTCATCAATCGGCGGTAAATCAAATTCGTACTCTTCTAATGTAGACCAATTTATGAAATAGTTTACTCCGCCACTCTTATTGTCTTCACAATATTCCCAAAAGTCATCTGATTGCATTACAATCGCCAGATAGCTTTGCAGCAAAATACTTTCATCATTTGTCGCTAACACTAAAGTTTTTTCGGAACAGATACCATCAAATTCAACCATTGCGGCTTTGCGCAGATGTGGATTCCTTGTTACGAATAATATGTCACCTGCTTTAAAACCGAAATAGAACATTGGCCCAATTGTGGAGCCTTCAATCATGCCTTTAGCATGGACTAAAAGTTCATTTGATTCAATATGTTCTCCCCCGACATAGAAATTTTTGTCGGTATTAAAGCGATCCTCTTTAGTATTAACTCTTGAAACTAAATCTCCGAATCTTGCCATGTCAAACGATGTTTAATTGATCAAAAAGAACATTAAAACTTTTATTCATTGCATCAGATGCAGAGTGCCAGTTGTTTATACTTTCTGCATAATTTGCGCAGCTCCCAGAAATTATCCGTTTTACATATAACTTCGTGCCGAGACTATAATTCTTAGAAGCGATTACTGAATTTTCCACAACAGCGGACCTCCCTTGAACATTACCATAATTATAAAATAGGTTCTTTATAAACGATATTTGCTCAGGTGTAATGAAACTTTCAGTGTTTTTACGAGCCACCAAATCAGTAGCATTAATAAAGATAACTCTATCTTTACGATTCGCTGACTTTTTAGTACTGAAAACTAAGATACAAGCCTCCATTGGAGAGTTGAAGAATAGATTCTTCCCTATGCTTATTACGGCCTCTAACACGTCTAGTTTTATAAGATTTTGGCGAATGCTCTTTTCCGTGATACGTGTCAGAACACCATGAGGGAGTAGAACTGTTGCTCGACCTCCTTCTGGGTTGATGGATGCTATGATATGTTGAATAAATGCATAATCAGCCTTAGACTGAGGAGGAGTGCCAAGAATGTTTCGTCCCCATTTATCGTTAGCAAACGCATCGCGGTCCCACGCCTTGATGGAGTAGGGAGGATTTGCAAGGACAACGTCGAATGTGCGCAGGTGTGAGCCGTCAACGAATGCAGGATGTTTAAGGGTATCTTCGCGGACAATCGAGAAGTCTTCAACACCATTGAGGTACAGATTCATTCGGGCTATGGATGAGGTGAGTGCATTGATTTCCTGACCGAACAACTTGACCGATTGCCATGCCTCGCCTTTTTCGCGCAGATAGTCAAGGCATTTAACAAGCATACCGCCGGAGCCGCATGTCGGGTCGTAGATGCTTTCGCCGGGCTTTGGCCTAAGTATCTCTGCCATAAGGCTGACCACGGTACGATTTGTATAGAACTCCTGAGCGGTATTACCGGCATCATCGGCAAACTTGCCTACAAGATATTCGTATGCTTGCCCCATTTCATCTGCCGGACAAGAAGCAATTGACAGGTTATAGCGGGAAAAATCCTCAATGAGGGAAGTTATGATGTGGTCAGGCATCTTGTTTTTATTGGTCCAAATGTCTTTAGGACCAAAAATACCTTCAAGCCCTCCAACAACACGACCGTCGGTGCGAACTCCGGGATTAGCCTGCTCAATGGCGATGAATGCCTCTACGAGTCGCTGGCCAACATTCTCAGTCACAGCGCGCACGTCGCGCCAATGTGCCTTATCAGGAATCTTGATAGTAAAATCCTCAACTTGCATATTAGCATATTCTTCACCACCTTCTGCCACATAGCCTTGAAATTGTTCGTCATACACATCGCTAATGCGCTTGAAGAACAGCAGAGGGAAAATATATTCTTTGTAACCGGTCGCATCAATCTGACCTCTCAAGCGAGTGGCAGCTCCCCAAAGAAACTGCTTCATTTCATCAGGAGTCAACTGATGTTCCGGGATGATATATTCTGATGATTTGTTCTCTGACATAATAATCAAACTTGTGAATTGATTAGTTGTGAAAATTCCGCCTCCGCTTTTTGTACATCTTCAATGGCTTTGCGGAACTCGGCGAGCACCTCTGCATAAGGACGAATCTCCTCTTTATGGTATTCCACATATCGATTAGGTGAAAGATTCCAGTCTTTCTTCTCAATCTCATCTATGGTCACAACCTTGGAGAAATCCTCAACATCGCGGTAATCCGTATAAAGTCTATAAATCTTGTCCACGTCAGATGGTTCCAATACATTTTGAGCTCGGCGTGGTGTCAGGATCTTTGTGGCATCGATCATAAGGATTCTTGCTGACTTATGCGCAGGTTTGAATTTGCGGAGTATCAAAAAGCATGGAGAAAGCCCGGTGCCATAAAAGAGCTTATCGCCAAGAGTTACGACTGCTTCAATTAAATCACTTTGAATTAACTGACGGCGCATCTCCTTTTCCGCCTTATCGCGGAATAGAATACCCTGAGGCATAACGACGGCCATTCGTCCACCTCTACCATCAGCTTTGCCATCATTCATTGAACAAATCATGTGTTGAATCCATGCGTAGTCACCACAAGAATCTGACGGTGTACCATAAATGTTTCTATCATATCTGTCCGATGACCATTCTGTTGCGCCCCAGCCTTCGAGGGAGAAAGGTGGATTGGCTATTACATTGTCAAATTTCGCAATTCCTCCTCCTTGGAGC
>CAMWNL010000034.1 GCA_947175585.1 uncultured Bacteroidales bacterium
ACGGGCGGTCTAATGTGCCTGTCACTGCTGATTTGGGACTCAATATCGGACCGTTCACCGGTTTCTCGGCAAAACTGTTCGGAGGATATGCCAAGGCTAATAATTGGTTGATGCCTCAGTTCTCTTTGCTTGGACTTGATAGTTCAAATAGCTCTAAAGTTATAATAAGTCAGACTAATTATGGAGCTTATAACCTGAAGGGCTGGCATGCAGGCATTGGCTTAGCCTACGACTGGCGCTCTATAGTCAAAACGGAAGTTACAGCCGAAACAGCCTCCAACGATAACGAAAAAGCATATTATCTCTGGCGCGACCGTGCAAAATACGTCATCAACGCCTCGGTCGAAGTGCGTCCGATAAGTCCTCTTAAAATTGCTGTCGGGTATGAGTTGCGTACCGACCGCCATAACTATATGATTGGTGTTACGTCCATCGAGCTCAAATCAATCAGCAACATCTCCCTGGCTGCATCTTATGAAATAAACAACAAGTTTACGGTCTTTGCTCGCGGTGAAAACCTCCTCAACACCCACTACAACCTCGTCACCGACATCCAGGCTCAAGGCATCAAAGGCCTCGCAGGCATCTCCTACAAATTCTAAACTATAGAGCACTCGGAGCACTCAGAAATTCTCGAGCGCTCCGAGTGCTCCGAATACTTCCCTCAAAGATCTGGGTCGTATATACTTTCACTCGCTCTCATGTGCATCGTCAGTCTCCTTCTGGATTGCATGGGGCTTATAGAGTTCCTTTGTCATTTCAGACCAAGTCTGTTCGATGTTTTTCTTCATCTTATGACCGGAAATTCCAAGCAAACCCTTCAACAAGAGGAGTGCTCGTCGACCGATTTTGAAATTTCGGTCACTTGATGCCGTACTCACAAGCCGCTGATCAGGCGTCACAGCTAATCTCACCCCTTCTTTATCAACGTCATGCACTCGTGCAACCAATTCTTCAATAGCCGGTTGTAATGGTGGTGCAGCCGCTGGTTCAAGGATATCAATCTCTCGGGCATCAAACTTCCGGCTATCCCACTTTCTGGCCTCCTTGACACTGATATACTCCTTATCAAGTATATACACCTCGGCATAAGTGCTCACAAAAAACGGCTCGTCGACTTTATTGAACCAAAACATGCCGTGTCCACGCCCGTTAGATTCAATATTGAATGAATAACCGGTCAAGTCCATCGGACATACCGTGTCGCCGGTCACATTGTCATAATTAAACCTGACCCTGAAATTTTCGAAATCAAGATCATTTCGAAAAAATCCCGACAGATTTGGCACCCATCTTCTGCTCGTGGTATCAGACAATACATTGACATCAACAATAATCCTGTCATCATTTTTAGTCCATATCTCGGTCGGGCTATAGCGGCCGTATATCGTGTCCGAGCCCCAATCCACGCTTTTCAGCACCGTAGGCAGCTTCGCTACAGGTCCAACACCCAACCAATCTGACCAAGAAAAATGAAAGCGACACTCATCGCTCACGCTGTCAAGTCCAAACTTGTCAGTAAACCGATAGTAAGACTTGGCTTTTAAGACTCTTGGCTTAGACCAACCCCTGAAACGCGTCTTACTGTCAGGTGTCAGCATATAGTCGACCATCTTTTCTCGGAAAAGAAAAACCGTGTCAGTGTAAGTGGTGAGCGTGGAGTACTCTCGCATATACGCCAACATGTGAAGTACCTTCCGTTCGCGAGTCTCAACCAGAATCTCATTCAGTTCGGAAACACTCTCCTGAAGGAAAACCGTATCGGTCGGCGTCTCCACACTCCGCTCCTGAAAACCAAGATAACGGACTGTAATGGGATAGCTGTCAACCTCAATATAAGGTATCCGACCTTTGGAATCGCAGATACCTATAAGCGAGCCTTGACTATCAAACACCGATGCACTTCCCAATGGCATCCTTGTCACCGAATCGGCCACAACCACATTACGACCCTGCGCCTCCGCCATAAAAGCGAAAAACAGAACCACAAACATTGTAAAAATCAGTCTCATAATCGCTAACTTAGCTTCTTCAGCAGCAAAGTTAACTGATATATCCGATTTCCCGTCCGAATTAGCCTTAATTAGTCTTAATCAATGTTTTTGACTTAAAATATATATATTTCAGCAATATAAAACCTTCGTCGTCGATGTTGGCAAAGAGACTGTCTATATTGGCTACCTTGTCAAACAGCTCCATCCAACAAACACAGACCCATGCCAAGACCGTCACAAAAAGGCGTCTTTAAATCCATTTCAAATTAATAATTCGATCTATCAACCTTATTTCTCTGTAAAGTCCAGTGTCAGGTCTTCGTCCAATATCTTGGTCAAGTCTATTGGTGGCAATATAAAATTCCAAAAATCAGTCCCCTCAGTTTTGCAAAACATTATGCCTCTTGCAGCCCCAACTGTCTGATTTGCAAAAAAGCCAAGATCCTTTTTAGAAATTGAAAGAATATTATTATTTATACATTTGTCCCAATCCTCGGGCTGAATATCAAATTCGCAACTAATGCCTAATTTTAAAATAGGTTTCTCATTATATACGAATTCAACAGAAAATACACATTCGATTCTTTTTGCATTTGGCGCTCCACCAAAACCAAGATTGACAGTGTACGCTAATCCTTCAGTTGGTGCTTTATCGGCTAATATTGCGAACTGATCAATATTTATCTTAGCCATTCTAAATCTTATCATGCTACTTTCGGATTTAATTTAAACGTTGGAACTTCATATGTATCACTATCGCAAATATGCAATGTTTTTACATTTAATGTATTATAGGTTACCTTATTCCGCGAGGGGATAGTATATTTGATCCTATCTTCATTTAAAGCCTCGTCAATCGGTTGAAATTCGATTTTAGGCACAACTCCAAAAGCCATCGCCAATTCGACAAATTTAGAAAATTTATGGTCATAGTCACCGTTTAGCAATTGGGACACATAACCTTTGCTGACCCCTAAATATTCTGCCAACTGAGTTCTGTTCATTTGATGGGAACGCATATAGTCCTCAGCACACGCATATAAATCAAATTGGGCTTTCGTAGTCCAGTATTCCGGGGATCTTAGTAATTCTTCGCGTTCGGTCATATCTCGATATATTTTAATCGTTCCTTTAGTAAATTTATATCATTGTCTTGGTTTGCCTTATAACCTCCGAGTATAATATACATATTAGGATTTTTCTTAAGAACATATATGCGTAAATCTTTGCTTTTAAACTCAAATATGTCCTTCCGTCCTACTCCCTTTATATTTCTGAATTTCTTTGCAGTAAGTGTATGCTGATCGGAGATTTGCTCCATAGTGGCCAGAATCTGATTGTATTGCTTGTTGTATAAGGCGTTTGATTTTATTTCCTTCTTAAAATCTTCAAACTGACACCTCTCGTTTATATATAACAAGAAATAGCTATATTGGCAGCTATTCTTAATTGCATCAAATTCTTTTACACTATAATTTGACATTACGGTTTGTTATTTTATGCAAATATAGCGCCCTTTTGATAAAAAGACAAATTTAAGAGGCCAAAAGTTTAGTTTAAGCTAAACTTTTGGCGTTTTCTAACAGTTCAGCGCTTTCAAAAAAGCTAACCCCGGACGCCGGGAGGGCGGCCGGGGTTATGGTGTTTTATGTTAGAATCGTTGTTATTGGGGGGTGAGGATGGCGAATTCGGGGATGGTTATGTAGGGGGCGCCTTCTATTTCGTCGAGAGCAGTGAAGCGGAAGTAACGCGCGCTTACAGTTGCCGGGAAATAGATTTTCTGAGGGATAGGATTATGCATAATATTGCTGAACTCACCTGTGACGGCTGCCGGATTCCAGTTTACACCATCGTTGCTGAATTCGAGGTTATAATGGAAAATCGTGCCGCTCTTGTCGTCTGCACCACTCGGTTCGTAGACAAAACCGGCGACAGGCACAGCCGAACCCATGTCGACCGTAATCTGCTTTTCGCCGTCAGTCTCGTCTGACGTCCACACGGTCATATTGTCTCCGTCAAACGCTTTTACTACATCCGCGTCATTACCGGTAGCCGAAATAACTTTCCAAGCATCTGTAGCGACTTTGCCGTAGCCGGGAAGCTCGACATTAGTCTCAACCGGAAGAGTGATAGCGTATGCCTCAAATTTATCGAGATTGACATCGCCGCGCGACGATTTGACATTGAGACGAAGAGCATCGGGAGACACAGCCGGGAAAGTGAGTATACGTTTGCGGCCTATGGTCGTGCCCGTGGCGACGGGCGTCCATACTCCGTCAACAAGAGCCTCTACGGCAAACTCCTCCACATGCTGACCCTTAGAGAGATCTTCGCCAAGCATTACAGCATTTATTTCACCATTGACCTTAACCACATCGTTTTTGATATCGCCGGCCTTATTGACTGTGAAATTATCGTCTATCCACTTGCGGAGCTCAGCAAGCCGGGCTACATCGGCGTCAGCGATCAGTCCGCGACGGTCTGGAGGAATATTAAGAAGCAACACTGAGTTGCGTCCGACCGAATTGAGATAAATCTCGGCAAGGTGACGCAGCGATTTAGGCTGCTCGGTGTCGTGGTAGAACCATCCAGGACGGATAGACACGTCGACTTCCGACGGCCACCAGTAGAGCCGGTCAGCCTTTTCTATAATATCTCGACCGCCAAGATCGGGAGACATTGCAACAAGACCGAGAGCACTATTAACGCTGTCAGACTCCGCCAGTATGCCGGGAACGAGTGCCGTCAGACTCCACTCAGTCTCGCGTCCGAGACCCCTCTCGTTGCCGACCCAACGCACATCGTCGCCCATGATAGCCATGACGGCTTCAGGCTGCAGCTGCTCGATAACGCTGCGGAATCGTGCCCAGTCATATTCCTGTTTCTTTCCGTTGGGACCTTCGCCGCATGCACCGTCAAACCAGACTTCATCCACGCGTCCGTAATTGGTGAGCAGTTCAGTGAGCTGAGCCACGAACATATCATTGTAGCGCGGTGAGTCGCCGTAGCACTCTGCGTTGCGGTCCCAAGGCGAAAGATAGAGGCCCAGTTTCATGCCATACTTGTCGCAGGCTGCCCGCAAATCAGCGACAACGTCACCCTTGCCATCGCGCCAGGGCGATGACGCGACGGAGTGGTCAGTCGTGGCTGTCGGCCACAGACAGAATCCGTCGTGGTGCTTGGCTGTCAGAATAACGAGTTTGAATCCGGCATCACTCAGAGACTTCACCCACTGGTCTGCATCAAGGTCAACAGGATTAAAAATTTCGGGCGACTCATTGCCGTCACCCCACTCGCGGTCGGTAAAGGTATTGACTCCGAAATGAAGAAAAGCCGTCAGTTCAAGATTCTGCCAATCGAGCTGACGCTGTGTAGGCACAACACGTGAAGCCATTTCGACTTTTTCCTCAAGCGTAGCTCCCTCCGGAAACACAACTGTTTTTTCATACGTTTCAGCCTTATGCGCCGAACAGCCATAAAGCAAGTCCAGCGACAAAATAATCGCCGGGCTGCACTTGATATTTGATAGAATTGACATTAGTTGTCAGTGTTTATTTAACCTTAAAGAAGAATATAAATTCAGTCGGCTCAATCGGGAGTCGATATTTGGGCAGGATGTCGGGGCCACAGGTCGCCGTGCCGACACCTGTCTGTTCGGCATCGAGGTGAACAGTCACCATACCGTCGCCGGCGAGGTCTTTAATATGCTTGGCGGCCTGAATATTCTCGTCGGAATACGGGACGGCACTGAACTGGAACAGTCGGTCAGATGTGACGGTCAGCAGGTCACCGTTGAAATCGACCGAGCGCACATCAGTGTGATTACCGGTTGACTGAGGCACAATATAATTATGGAAGTCAACCTCAGGCGATGTGTTGTGACGACCGACGCGTCCTGCGGTATTGCGGTCGACATAAGTCTCACCGCCGCGGCCTACATAGCTTACATTGCATGCAAGCGTTTCAGGTGTGCGATAAGTAAGGCCCAAGCGCGGTATAGTCCTGATAACCGCAGTATCGGGATTAAACATACACTCGACAGCGAGTCGGTTGTCAGGGCGAACAGAGTAACGGAATGTCGCTGTACCTATCTGACGGTCATCGCGATTGAATATACGGGTGTCAACTGTCAGAACATTGTTCTTGAGCTTGCTTGAAATTAATTTCTGCGAAACCTTATCAAGTCCTTCCATATTCCAGACCTTACCGGTGCCGTCAGGGTGAGCATCGTTTTCGGTATACGGACGGAATAGCGACAGCGTAATCGGTGTTGAAAGCAACTCTGTGCCGCCGGACAAAAGCGACACTATAGCACCGGTTGACGGATCGACCGCAAAGCTTACACCTTCAGCCGAATAGACATTATTCTTACCCTTCAACTTAAGCGGCTCACTATTGTCAGACAGATCACGGGTGAGGATAGCAAACTGCTCTTCAGCGATAGGATAGCCGCCGGGAACCATAGCAGTCGCCTCACGGGTCAACCAGTCAACGTTCAGGAACAACTCGTCGTCTCCGGCAATCTCATAGGACGCTGGCGTAACGCCGAGGTCGATCTTAACATTCTCTCCCGGCTCGCAGGCAACAGTCTTAACACCCTGGGCGAGCACGCGACCCTCTGCGGTCACAAGCTTCCAACGCATATCAAACTGATCGAGATTTGTAAAGAAATACCAGTTATGAACGTCAATAGTGATTGGTGAATCCGAGATAAGCGCAGACTTGATATTGCGGTACACTGCCTTGACTTCGGCAAGGTGAGGATGAGGCGTGCGGTCAGAATTTACCAGGCCGTTACAGTTGAATGACCCGTCAGTAGGAATATCTGAAGCGCCATAGTCACCGCCGTAAGCATACCATAGCGTGCCGTCAGGTGTGTGCTCGATAAACGACTGGTCGACCCAGTCCCAGATGCATCCGCCCTGAGCCTTCGGCTCGCGTTCAAACAGCTCCCAGTAATCTTTCAGACCTCCGACAGAGTTACCCATCGCATGTGAATACTCGCAGAGTATATAGGGACGTTTTCTCTTCTCATTTTTGCAGTATGCTTCGATAAACGGTATCGACTGATACATATTGGCGTAAATATCACTGTTATATGCGTCAAGAGCACGCTCATATTGAATCGGGCGATTTTTCTCAATAGCCTTCATCCACTTATAAGTCTCTTCAAAGTTTATGCCGTTGCCGGCTTCGTTACCGAGTGAGTAGAATGTTACGGCAGGATGGTTTTTACTCTTGGCATACATACGGCGAGTACGATCCATGTGAGCCGGAAGCCATTCGATGAAATTAGCCAGTGATTCCTTGCCGTAGCCATAGCCGTGAGACTCGATATTAGCTTCGTCTATAATGTAAAGACCGTGTTTGTCGGCAAGATGATACCAGCGGCGCTCCATCGGATAGTGACAGTTGCGCACTGTGTTGATATTATTAAGCTTCATAAGCTCTATGTCGCGCAGCATCGTGGCCTCGTCGACATAGTGACCCAGCTGGGTAAACGCATGACGGTTTACACCCTTGATTAGTACGGGTTTGCCATTGAGACAATATTGACCGTTCTTAACCTCCGAAGTGCGGAAACCGACGTTACATCCGAGTGTCTCGGTTACCTTGCCGGTCTTATCCTTAAGGAGCATTTCGAGAGTATAGAGATAAGGATTTTCGGCGCTCCACGCCTTAACGTCCTTTATAACCTCGGAGAACTTCAGTTCGCCTTCGATATTCGCGTCACCGCTTATGACCTTGACACCGTCGGCATCATAAAGCGTGTATGATAGCGACCCGGCCGACAGATTGCCCTCCGTCCAGACAGTCAGACCGAACTCGCCGTCGCGATAGTTCTCGCGGTCGAGCGGCGAAGTGACTATATAATCAGAGACATAGGTCTTGGGGGTGCTGTAGAGATAGACATCGCGCTCGATGCCGCTGAGACGCCACATATCCTGACACTCAAGATAAGATCCGGCCGACCAACGGTATATCTCTATGGCAAGTGTGTTTTTACCATCGACAAGCTTATCTGTTATATCCCACTCGGCAGCCGTCTTGGAGTCCTGGTTGTAGCCGAGCAGCTGACCGTTGACCCAGATATAGTAGAATGAAGAGGCGCCTTCGAGACACAGCACGGTCCGACGGTCTTTCCAGTCTGCCGGCACTGTAAACTCGCGGCGGTAACAGCCCACTTCATTGCTGTCGACAGGCACGAGGGGCCAATTTTTCTTATAATGAAAGTAATCTGAGTCAAATTCGTATGTGGTGTTGACATAGAGCTTCGTTCCATAGCCCTGAGTCTGCCAGTTGCCGGGCACACTTATTTTATCCCAACCTTTGGTCGAATAATCAGGCTTATAAAAATCTGTCGGACGTTCGCCGGGACTCTGCGACCACTTGAAATCCCATTTGCCGTTAAGACTCATATACCAGGGCGACTCGAAAAATCGCTGGTCAGCGATATCGGCGAGCGCGCCTTTGCCGTTAGCATAAGGCACCACACATTCGTGGGGGTCAAGTTGACCGAGACGGAAAGCCTCAATCTGTTGCCACTCCGGGAGCTGCTCCGCGCCGGCGAGTACGGGCAGTAATCCGAAAAGCAGTGTTATCAGTTTCTTCATTACGCGAGTTTATATAAATTAGTTTATATCAATTGGATAAGTAAAGCGAATAGGATCATCATATTGCTCCTGTAGGTTCTTGAGCTTGCCCATCATGACCGTTGTGACACTGTCTGTGCCGGGCTGTCCGTAAATGTTGTGCATTTCGGTCGGGTCTTCAGCCAGATCATAGAGTTCCCATTGGTCAATATCGTTGTAGAAATGGATTAACTTGTAACGGTCGTCACGCACACCGTAGTGACGCTTCACCGAGTGCTCGGCGGGATATTCATAGAAATGATAGTAGAGGGCGTCGCGCCAGTCTTCAGGATGCTCGCCCTTGAGCAGGGGAAGCAACGACACACCCTGCATATCCTCAGGCACCTCTACTCCGGCGAGGTCGAGGAATGTAGGACCATAGTCGATATTCTGAACCATCTCATCTATATCTCCCTTGCGGTCAAAGCCTTCAGGGAGGTGCATGATAAGAGGAGTATGGAAAGACTCCTCATACATGAATCGCTTGTCAAACCATCCGTGCTCACCCATATAGAATCCCTGGTCTGACGTGTAAACCACCAGCGTATTGTCAAGCAGATCGTTCTCTTCAAGATAGTCAATCACCCTACCTACGTTGTCATCAAGACTCTTGACCACTTTGAGATAGTCGCGCATGTAGCGCTGATATTTCCACTCGGCGAGTTCCTTGCCCTGAAGATTTGCAGCGTAGAATTCCTCGGTAATCGGGTCGTAGAACGCATCCCACGCAGCTCGCTGAGCCGAATCCATGCGGCCGACGTATGACTCGTAACGCTCCTTGAGAGCGCTGTTTTTGTCGGCGCGGTTCATCTTGAGGTCATAGATCGGATCCATGTCGGCAAAGATACTCATCTCCTGCTCGGCGGCAG
>CAMWNL010000035.1 GCA_947175585.1 uncultured Bacteroidales bacterium
ATAAAATTGATACAAATTTGTTACATTTGTTGTTTTGAGTCCATTTTGAGGTGATTTTGTAACAGGTTTGTGATTTTGGTCGTACAAATTATAATTACCCTACAATACCACAAACCCTATCACATAATCGCATCCGAGAAAGTAATTAGAAAAAACGAATCCAAATTTTCTTTTATCTGTTATTTAAAAATTTGAATGAAAGTTCATATCTTTGCAACAGACTTGAGCGATGAGCCAAGCATCACTAATTACTAACTAATGGAGTATAGTTTTCTTAAATTCTTATGTCTTCTCGGCGCCGTAGGTCTCTTTCTCTACGGTATGAAGGTGATGAGTGAAGGTCTGCAGAAAGCAGCCGGTGACCGTTTACGCGGCATTCTTTCAGCCATGACCAAAAACCGCTTTACAGGTACCCTGACCGGTTGCGCCATTACCGCCCTTATCCAGAGTTCTTCCGCTTCGACAGTAATGGTCGTCAGCTTTGTAAATGCCGGTCTAATGACGCTGTCCCAATCAATGGCGGTCATTATGGGCGCAAACGTCGGCACGACATTTACCGCATGGATCATAGCCCTGTTCGGCTTTAAGATGGATATCGCAGCCGTGACATTACCGCTGATCGGCTTGGCTGTCATACTGCTGTTCACAAATAAAAGTAAAGCGAAATCATTAGGTGAATTCCTGATCGGTTTCTCTTTCTTATTTATGGGCTTAAGCATGATCAGTGACAATGTGCCTGACCTACAAAGCAATCCTGAAATGTTTGCAGTCCTTAAGAACTATGCTTCGATGGGGATACCGTCCATACTGATTTTCGCGTTGGTCGGCCTTGTTGTAACAATGGTAATTCAGTCATCAGCGGCAACATTTGCCATAACACTTATAATGTGTAGCAAGGGTTGGATAACCTTCGACCTCGCCTGTGCACTTGTGCTCGGCAGCAATATCGGTACCACGATCACCCCGATTCTCGCATCATTAAGCGGTAATACCGCCGCCAAACGCACGGCAATGGGACACTTACTCTTCAACCTGCTCGGCACGATCTGGTGTCTATGCATATTTGTACCCTTCGCCGACTTCAACGCATGGTTGACAGAAGCAATAGGTCAGGGAGATCCCACCCAGCTCTACCGTTATGTCACAAATCTCGAAATCACTGATCCTGATACTTACAATCACTTATTTGATAACTCCCTGCCGCAAGGTCATGAGGCTCTTGTTAATATATTGAAGATGCAGACGAGTGTGTCATTCGGTCTGTCAATCTTCCACACTACGTTTAACCTTGTCAACCTATCTATCATGATATGGTTTACAAATCTTTACGTGAAGATTGTAGAGCGTCTCGTCCCTGCGAAAAAACACGGCGAAGACGAAGAGTTTTCACTCAAGTTTATCTCTCGCGGTCTGCTCAACGCTTCCGAACTCAATATCGCTCAGGCTGAGAAAGAAATGGCCCTTTATGCCGAGCGAGTCGGCCGGATGATGGACATAGCCCAGGATCTCATCCACACCAAGGATCGCAGCGAAGAATTCACAAAACTATTCTCGCGTCTCGAAAAATATGAGGATATTTCTGACCGCATGGAACTTGAGATTGCTCACTATCTCAACCGATGTGCAGAAGGACGTCTATCTAACGAAGGTAAACTCCACATCGCCGCTATGCTTAACATCATCAGCGAAATAGAAAGCATTGCCGACTGCTGCATGGGCGTAGGCAAAATTCTCGAACGCAAACAGCAGAGCAATGTAAGCTTCAATGACGAGATTTATCACAACATCGACACGATGTATGTCTATGTCAAAGACGCGATGAAGCTCATGATATCTCAGCTCCAGAACGTGGAAAATGTCGGCGAGCGCAGGCTCATTGATTCATACAACAAAGAACGTGAGATCAACAACATGCGCAACGTGCTCCGAAGCACCAACGTTGAAAATATCAACAACAAACATTATGAATATCAGGCCGGCATCTACTATATGGACATCGTAGGCGATCTCGAAAAGACCGGCGACTATATCATTAATGTAGTTGACACTATCCGAGACCAGTTCCGTCACGTCAAAGCATAACAAACCATTCGAAAATAAATTTTCAAAACAAAATTAAAACAAATCGGTTACTGACTTTTATGTTAAATGGCTTTTCAATAACTTTGCAAGCGCTCAAGCATCACTTGTAATCAAAATGTCAGGAACCTCACTTGGAAAAATAGTCGTCGTTGACAACGACGAAAATATCTCATCACTACTTAGCGTGAACCTCGGCAGCGAGGGTTACGAAGTCATCGTCTACGATAAGGCTGATGGGGTTGCTTCTTCTGACCTCTCGGGGGTGAGACTGATACTCGCTGATGCAATGGATAGCGTTTACAGTGGACTAAAACTTTTGCATGATATTAAAAGCAACCCACTGACCAGCCATGTCGGCTACATACTCTGCTCGATGCACGACAGCGAGCGTCTCATTATCGAGGCTCTTGATGCAGGCGCAGACGATTATATAATCAAACCATTTTCACTGCGCGAACTCGTAGCGCGTGCAAAGGCTGTGATACGCCGACATGCACGCCACATCGGTCCTACCTCTCAAGGCACGACCATAACATTCCATACACTCACGCTCGACCTGATGACAAAGCGCGTCACCGACGGTGACACAGTGCTCACTCTGACCAAGACCGAATATTCAATCCTTGAACTTCTGCTCAAAAATATGAATAATTATGTGTCGCGAGCCGAGATATACAAGAATGTCTGGAAAGACTCGCTTGAAAAGTCTAACGACCGCATTGTCGACACAAACATATCACGTCTGCGCAAAAAATTAGGCGATATCGGTTCATATCTTGTTAATCGATCCGGTCTTGGCTACATGATGAAACTCTAAGTTCATCATTTTAATCGGATAAATTTCCCCGTCACACTGTCAGTATTCGCTGCCACTTCCTCAGGGATACCGGCCGCAACAATGCGACCGCCGGATTCACCTCCTCCAGGCCCCATGTCAATAATATAGTCTGCATTTCTGATCACGTCAAGGTCATGTTCGATGACTACAATAGTCGCACCTAAATCGATAAGATGTTGGAACACCTCGATCAGTTTTCTGACATCGAGCGGATGGAGACCGATTGTCGGTTCGTCAAACACAAACAGAGTGTCACTCTGTTCCCTACCCATCTCAGTCGCGAGTTTAAGCCTTTGCGCTTCACCGCCCGACAAACTTGGAGTGGCTTCGCCAAGAGTAAGATAGCCGAGACCGAGATTATTGAGGGTAGACAGACGGGTAGCTACAGTTTTATGTGTGGCACACTCTTCAATCGCCTGCTCCACATCATCATCCATCAGTTGCGGCAACGATACCGGGTAACCGGCCGCACTCGGAATATGTATTGACCAGGCGGTCTTGCTATAACGCGAACCCTTACATTCAGGGCAGGGAATATCGACATCGGGCAAAAATTGCACGTCTAGACTCACGGTTCCCGTACCGTCGCAGACCGGGCAACGCAGAGATCCCGTGTTATACGAAAAATCACCGGCCTTAAGGTTTTGAGTCTTAGATTCGGGTGACCGCGCGAATATCTTACGCAACTCGTCATGGATATTGGCATAAGTCGCTACAGTCGAACGTACATTTGCCCCTATCGGCGTTGAGTCTATAAGCTTTACATGTTTTATACCCGTAGCTTCCACCGAAATGACATGTTCAGGCATATTCTTGTCTTCAAGCTTTGCCTGAAGACCCGGCACCACGCTTTCAAGCACCATTGTTGTCTTACCGGAACCTGACACACCGGTCACGACCGTCAACCTTCCTTTGGGAATCTTTATATCGAGGGGTTTGACAGTATGAATAGCTGAAGTCTTAACCGCGATACACCCTTCGTCAAAAATTTTATCCGCCGGGACTTCAGGCCTTACCCGGAGTTCTTCCGCTCCAGACAAAAATGGAGCTATTTTCGATTCTGGATTTTGCTCGACTTCCGCGATTGTACCTTCGGCAATAATCTTACCACCTTTTGCACCGGCTCCTGGGCCAAGTTCTACGAGCCAATTGGCATCGCGGAGTATCTGAGTATCGTGGTCAACGAGGACAATAGAGTTGCCGTCGGAAATCAGATCTCTCATCACACCCTTCAGGCCGTTGATATTTGCCGGATGCAAGCCAATTGACGGTTCGTCAAGTACGTAAAGAATCCCTGTCGTGCGATTTCTGACAACACGGGCGAGTTGCATGCGCTGGCGTTCGCCGGTCGATAGTGTTGATGACGCTCTGTCGAGACTAAGGTAGCCGAGTCCGAGATCGACAAGTCGTCGGGCCGTCAGCAAAAAAGCCTCACCGATATTTACTGCCATCTGTCTCATTTCATCGGGAAGCGTGGCAGGAACATTTTTAACCCACTCGATAGCGTCATTGAGTGTCTTTGAAGTTGCAACATCAAGTCCTATACCGTCAATTCGAGGTGCACGGGCGGCTTCTGACAGGCGTGTTCCGTGACAACAGGGACAGACATCACTTTTAAGAAATTTCTCTACACGCTTCATACCCTTTTCGTCTGTCACTTTCGACAAAGCGTTTTCAACCGTATAGACCGCATTGTAATATGTAAAATCAAGTTCGCCTGCAGTCTCGCTCTTTTTCGCTTTATAAAGAATGGTCTTCTTGACAGCCGGACCGTTGAAAACTATGTCACGCTCCTTATCTGTCAATTGATTGAAAGGAACATCCGTGCGGACTCCCATAGCACGGCACACATCAGTCATCAGTGACCACATCAGACTGTTCCACGGTGCGACAGCTCCCTCGTCAATCGTCAAC
The DNA here is from genome assembly GCA_947175585.1 of uncultured Bacteroidales bacterium. GTDB lineage: Bacteria > Bacteroidota > Bacteroidia > Bacteroidales > Muribaculaceae > CAG-873. The sequence goes on from CAMWNL010000035.1 coordinate 4,835, forward strand.
GTCTCGTCGGGGACGAGCGTCGAGCGGTCGACAGTCATCACAATTCCAGTTCCTCCGCACTTTTCGCATGCTCCGGTACTGTTGAACGCCAGATCCTCTGCCCCCGGGCCATAGAAATGGTTACTGCAGTTATCGCAGACAAGTTCTCTCTCGGCTGCGACATCAAGTGACGGAACATGATAGTGTCCACACTTAGGACACTTGTGGCTGGCAAGGCGCGAAAACATCAGTCGCAGGCTATTGAGCAGCTCCGTACCCGTTCCAAAAGTACTCCTCACACCAGGAACACCGGGTCTCTGATGTAATGCGACAGTAGCCGGCACATAACGAATATCCTCCACGTCAGCCCTCGTCGCCTGAGAAATACGTCGGCGAGTATAAGTTGACAAAGCTTCAAGATAGCGTCTCGATCCCTCGGCATACAGCACTCCTAATGCGAGCGATGATTTACCCGAACCTGATACTCCTGCTATACCGACAATCTCTCCGAGCGGTATATCAACGTTAATATTCTTAAGATTATGAACCTTCGCACCACGGATCTCTATTTTATCATGTTCCATACTCTGATCATTTCTGTTTTAACAGATCGAAATTAACATATTTATAATAAATACGCAACTCATTCTTCAACACACTCGGTTCGCCTAATGTTTATAGCTTACAAATAACAAAGCAACCGATTCCCTATTATCAGAAATCGGTTGCCTTTTCGGTTATAAAATATTACTATCGCCTAATTTACTTCTGACGAAGTTGCATTTTATTAGCGACAGTCTTGATTTGCGGGATCACGCCTTTACTTAATGAAACGGCATTTTTCACATTACCGCGGGCCTTAATCGCTTTCTGTACGGAAGCAGGCTCATAACCATCGAGAGAATCAGGGGTTGTGTAGTTAACTACATTAACTTCACCCCATACTCCGTCACCATTCTTAGCAGCCGCGATAATCACGATTTCATTAGCAGGCTCAACGCGGTAATCGTATGTTACCGCCTCATACTGGAACCAATTTGAGGTGGGCATCCAGGGATCGCTGCAGAGTTCCTGATTACATTCTTCGCTATTCTCATTATAATAGCTTGCCGAGTAAATTGCCATTCTATAGCAGCTTGACTGGTTGTTGGGAGTATAAGAAACCGTGAGAGCCGGACCCATTCCGTCTTCCCATTCTGTGAGTTCATAATTGCCGATCTCAATATCTACGTAAGCGTCACCAGAACCACCGAGAGCATCCGTAGTCACCTCATACACTTCATAAGGAGCAAACGAACCTCTTACATCCGTCATAGCGACAAACACCTCATATTCAGTGTTGGGAGCCATCTGACTCCAGGTAAATTCATACTCATCCTCACAGGCAACGCCCCACATCCTGATCATATCATTGAAGTTGGAAAATCCAAGCATGGGAGCAAACATCTCATACTGAGCCTGCATAGTGCCTTTTTCTCCTGAAAGGATCCAATAGTTCTGGACATCTTCATTAGGCTGGAACAATACGGTGAATGAGTAGCGCGTGGTTTCAGTTACTTTAATATCTACATGCGGATTTCCTTCTATTTCTGGAGCCGGAGTTGAGAATGAAGCTCTGGCGACACCGGCTTCGACACCATATCGGTCGATACCAATAGTAAAGATCGTGTAGTCGCTCTCAGGATTGAGTTCAATACCTGATAGAGTGCCCTTGTCATAATCTTCATAAAGCACAGGCACCTGACCTGAAGGAAGGCTATTGATGTATCTGATTGCACTAACGTCATCTGTCAGCCGATTAGCTGTTACCTGAGGAAGTACAGCGAGTTTATAGCTGAAACATTCAGGAGTACGGGTAATCGACAATGTCATTTCAGTTAGATTAACCTCATCTATCTCGATATTTGCGAGTACCTCGCCATCGACACGGGCAAACGAAATATCACTGAGATAGTCGATTACATATCCGGTATAGTTTCCGGCCGTATTTGTGACGAGTATACGGTTAGGTGTTGTTTCTTCAGTCTGTTGTGCATAACCGGCTGATGCGGTAAGAACAGCAGCAAGGAGTATAGCGATTTTTTTCATATTCTGATTTTTTATTTCTTGATGAATTTAAGAGTTGTATGATTTACTGTCACAAAATAGAGACCCGGAGCAAACGATGCGACGTTGACAGCCTCTCCTTTCCAATCCTGAATCCGGGTTCTCACCTTTCCGGCCACATCTGTAATGATCAATGAAGCCTCTTCGGGTGCGCCTGAAAACTCAAGATTTTCGGCAACAGGATTGCTCAGCAGCCGTAATGCGTCTTTGGAGCTTATAGATTCCAGCCCTGACAGATTGTCATAACGGAAGCTAATCGTTTGTAGAGCACTGTAGTCAAACACAGCACTCAACACTTCTCCGGAAACCACTTCGACACCCTTTTCAGAGAAACAAAGTCTGCTTGCAGTTGATACAGAAGCCTCTCCGATAGCAGTACCTTCAGCATCTTTAGCAACCACAATCAACTCCTGTCCACTCTGAGCTTGCGCGCCGAAAGATGCCGCGGTTACAGCAGAGAATAGTAGAATTCTTGTTGTCTTTTTCATTTTATATATTTTTGAAATTATGACAGGTGATCGTCACCTACCTTTTATTTAAATCAGGAATAAATCTAACCCTTTAGACCACAAAGGTAATGCTAATTTTACATAATTACAATTTTTTAAGGAATAAAACGTTTTTTAAAAGTAAAAACTCCCTTAGTGTTTCCACGAAAACATTTAGTATAAAAGAATTTAACCTGCGGTAAATTGCCAATCGAGCAATTTACTGCAGGTATGACGATATCAACAGGATTTTATAATCCGCGGGAGTTAAATTACGTACGTGAGGTCGGCGGATAATCCAGGGTGTAATGGAGCCCCCTTGACTCCTTGCGCTCCTTTGCCTGACGCATGATCAGATAACCCACATTTATTATATTACGAAGTTCGCATATTTCACGCGAAGCTTTCGAGCATTTGAAGAGTTTCTCTGTCTCTTCATAGAGAATATCAAGTCTATTCCATGCCCTGTCAAGACGCAAATTACTGCGCACGATGCCTACATAAGTGCCCATAATCTGATTGACTTCTTTGATACTCTGGGTGATAAGCACCATTTCTTCAGGATGACGAGTTCCCTCATCATTCCATTCCGGCACGTCTGTGCGCAAAGCAATATGTTTTACCTCCTCTTCAGCGTGACGGGCAGCGGCGTCCGCATATACGACAGCTTCAATCAGCGAATTAGATGCCAGACGATTGCCTCCGTGGAGACCTGTACAAGAACATTCACCAAGAGCATAAAGGCGCTTGATAGAAGACTCACCGTTGCCGTCGACTTTGATACCGCCGCAAAGATAGTGTGCTGCAGGCGCTACGGGAATATAATCTTTTGTTATGTCGATGCCGAGCGAAAGGCATTTACGATATATATTGGGGAAATGGCGTTTAGTCTCCTCGGGATCCTTGTGAGTGACATCGAGATACACATGATCATCGCCGTGGAGTTTCATTTCGCTGTCGATTGCACGGGCTACGATGTCGCGTGGTGCGAGCGACAGACGCGGATCGTATTTGTGCATGAACTCCTCCCCTTTAAGATTGCGTAACACCGCGCCATAACCGCGCATCGCCTCTGTTATCAGAAATGAGGGACGGTCACCCGGATGATAAAGAGCCGTGGGATGGAACTGAATAAATTCCATATCTTTGACAGTACCCTTAGCGCGATAGACCATCGCAATACCGTCTCCGGTGGCAACAAGAGGATTAGTTGTGGTCTGATATACGGCTCCGACACCTCCGGTCGCCATAACGGTGACCTTTGACAGGAATGTATCAACTTTGCCACTTTCCGGATTCAGGACGTATGCACCATAACATGTGATATCCGGAGTTCGACGAGTCACGATTTTACCAAGATGATGCTGAGTTATAATCTCAATAGCAAAACGACCTTCGAAAATATCAATATTCGGATTAGCCTTCACCGCTTCAATAAGACTTTCCTGGATTTCGAAGCCGGTATTATCAGCATGATGCAGGATACGGAATTCGCTGTGGCCTCCTTCTCGGTGGAGATCAAATGTGCCGTCATCTTTCTTATCGAAATTTACCCCCCACTCTATCAGCTGACTGATCTGCTTGGGCGCACCCTTCACCACCTTTTCAACAGCCTCCGGATCACTCAGCCAGTCACCTGCGACCATAGTGTCATGGATATGCTTATCAAAATCATCGACCAACATGTTGGTTACAGAAGCGACACCTCCCTGAGCAAGAGCCGTATTGGCTTCATCAAGAGTCGTTTTGCAAATTAATGCCACGCGTCCGGTGGCTGCAACTTTAAGGGCAAAACTCATTCCGGCAATACCGGAACCGATCACCAGGTAATCGTAATTATATGTCATTTTCGACTGAATGTTTATTGTCAGTTATGTGGCGCAAAGGTAATAAATTACCTACATTCTACCAAAGAGTTATGGGTTTACTGCTAAAGATTGATTGTAAATACAACACACATTGGTAATTACATCAATCAGCGGCAATATATGCAATACCCTGCCCGACAGGGATGCAT
>CAMWNL010000036.1 GCA_947175585.1 uncultured Bacteroidales bacterium
GTCGATATTATGGCGTCGAGCACTCGTCGCGACGATCTATTGCTTCGCGCCGAGAGACAAGCATCGGTTGCTGCTGCGACAGCTCCCATTGTATTAGGCGAACCGTCGGCTAATAGCCAGTTCTCGGCCAATGCAAATAATCAGCAGCAAGGTCAAGGTAAGAAGAAAAAAAATCGCAACAATCAGAATCAGCAGTATAACGGCGATCGCGTCCAGTTCCCACAGATGCCGCGATATGATTTTGAAGATTTCATCGAGACAACCGGTGTCCTCGAAGTTGATAATGCCGGTTATGGATTCCTGCGTTCGGCCGACTTCAATTATCTGCCTTCACCCGACGACGTTTATCTGACTCAACAGCAGATTAAGCAATATGGCTTGAAGACGGGTGACGTTGTCGAGGCTACTGTGCGCCCTCCGAGAGAAGGCGAGAAATACTTCCCGTTGTCTACGGTCCGCAGTGTAAACGGTCGTTCACTCGATTTTATCCGCGACCGTGTGCCGTTTGAGCATCTTACCCCTCTCTTCCCTGATGAAAAGTTTGATCTCACGAGCGGCCGCACATGTAATCTCTCGACGAGAGTGGTCGATATGTTCGCGCCTATCGGCAAAGGCCAGCGTGGTTTGATTGTGGCGCCTCCTAAGACCGGTAAAACTATCCTTCTTAAAGATATCGCCAACGCTATAGCTGAGAATCACCCCGAGACTTATATCATGATTCTCCTCATTGATGAGCGACCTGAAGAAGTAACCGACATGATGCGTAGCGTAAATGCCGAAGTTATCGCTTCAACATTCGACGAACCGGCCGACCGTCATGTTAAAATTGCAGGCATAGTTCTTGAGAAAGCCAAGCGCATGGTCGAGTGTGGTCATGACGTGGTTATACTTCTTGACTCGATCACTCGTCTTGCACGTGCGTTCAACACTGTATCTCCGGCCTCAGGTAAAATCCTTTCCGGTGGCGTTGATGCTAACGCACTTCAGAAGCCTAAACGCTTCTTCGGAGCTGCTCGTAATATCGAAGGCGGAGGTTCATTGACAATTATTGCTACCGCACTCACCGAGACAAGTTCTAAAATGGATGAAGTCATCTTTGAAGAATTCAAGGGCACAGGCAATATGGAGTTGCAGCTTGACCGCAAGTTGTCTAATAAGCGTGTATTCCCGGCCGTCGATATTATGGCGTCGAGCACTCGTCGCGACGATCTATTGCTTCGCGCCGAGACCCTCAATCGCATGTGGATTCTCCGTCGTTTCCTTTCTGATCGCAACTCGATCGAGGCGATGGAATTTATCAAGGATCGCATGGAGCGCACTCGTGACAATGACGAACTCCTCCGCACAATGGGTGATTGATAACCGCCACTCAATAAAAACGAAAACGGCCAATCTGTTTTTTGCAGATTGTCCGTTTTCGTTTAATCTCTCGTTTTCTATAAAGCCAGATCAAGCTCTACGGGGCAGTGATCTGACCCGAAAATGTCGGCGCGGATATTCGCATTCTCGATTTTCGGAGCGAGTCGCTCCGAAACGACAAAGTAGTCAATACGCCAGCCGACGTTCTTCTCTCGTGCCCTCATACGGTAGCTCCACCACGAATATGCGTCGGTCAGATCCGGATGCACATGGCGGAATGTGTCGACGAACCCGGCTTCAAGAAGTTTGGTGAATTCGGCACGCTCTTCATCTGTAAAACCGGCGTTTCGACGGTTGGTCTTCGGATTTTTCAGATCGATTTCTTTGTGAGCAACGTTCATGTCTCCGCATACAATCACCGGTTTCTCCTTATCAAGCGCAATGAGATAGTCGCGGAATGCTTTCTCCCATTCTACACGATAGTCAAGTCTCACAAGCTGATCCTGTGAGTTGGGCGTGTAGACTGTTACGAGATAGAAATCCCCCATGTCGAGAGTTATCACTCGTCCCTCATGATCGTGTATATCTTGACCTATGCCGTAGCTGACGGATTTTGGTTCCTGCCTGGTGTATATGGCCGTGCCTGAATAGCCCTTTTTATCTGCGAGACTCCAATATGAGTGGTAGCCCTCAAATTCAGGTACGGGTATACCGGGACTCAGCTTTGTTTCCTGCAGACAGAAAAAATCGGCATTAAGATCCGAAAAAATTTCGGCAAACCCCTTGCCGCACACGGCTCTCAGGCCGTTGACATTCCATGATATAAATTTCATAATTAAGTGATTTTTGAACCTTGCTTAATACCAGACTATACCGTTTTGACGAGATGAGCGTTTGTCATACTTGAGGTCGCTGAGCAGTGACGATTTGACCGCAATATGGAAGTTGTAGCTCTTATATGGTCCGACAGGTACAAAGCTTGCGCTCATAGTAAAGCAGTGAAGGTCACGACCTATATTGCAGTTCATATAAGCGAGTTTATGAGTGTCAAAATTGTATGAGGCCGAAAATGAGAAACTCCAGTTTTTAGTAGGTTGGATGTTACCTGAGAAACTCAGGTTCTGGGTTATACGGGAGTCATATTCGAGCTTCTGTTTATTGAATGCTCCATAAGAATAACCGATGGAGTAGTTGACCGACAGACTCCATGGCACAGTCCACTTCATATAACCGTCCGCATCAAACTCTCCTGACGAATTATTGTCGTTCTGCTGATCACGTTGATTGCGGCTGTATTGGTCGCCGCTCAGATCGTCTCTGTCTTTATCCTTGTCTGTAGTCTTCTTGTTGTCTTTCTTACGGCGGAACGTATCTTTATTGAATGTGTAGCTGAACGACGTGCCTGTAGAGCGCAGACGTCCTATGCCTTTTCCGGCTTTCCAGCGAGGTATATTCACTCTGACCGGATTGCCGTATGAATTGAGCTGATAAGTGTAGACATCCCAGACCGCCGAAAGGTTAAGATTAAAACCTTTGGTCACACGGATGAGTATTGACGAATTGATATCACTCCAGTTCATGGAGTCTGCTGCCATGTTATAGCTTTGCGACAACGATAGGTTTTCAATCAGCGAAATCTTTTTCTCGCCAATTGAGTCATTGTCGCTTTTGACTTTCATTTCAAGATTATTGCCCAGTGAATAGTTAATTGAGCCGGTCTTGCCTTCGCCGGGCACACCATATAACGCGTTGGGGAAGTAGTTATATCGTTTTTCGAGCATTTCGCCGTTTGCACCGAGATATTGATACTGGCCGTAGTAACCGAATAACGATGATCCGAAGTCTGGTGCATAGTTAAACGATACCGACGGAGTGAGCACGTGGCGCACCATCTTGATTTTTTTACCTAAGAAACCGAGCGGCTGGAAAAATCCATATATTTTTGTGTCAAGAGACACTGACGTCATAAAATCATAGACGTTATAAAAGTTGTAGTTTGTGTCGCAGACTTCGATACCGCGCACCTCGTCCCAGTGGCGGCGCACCTTGCTGGTGTACATTCGGTCGGTGAATCTTACTGACGGAGTGATATTGATGTAGTTGAACGCATTGAACGTTGCCGAAATCGGCACTTCGTGACGCATACCGTTGCGCCAGTCTTTTATAAGGCTTTTCTTGAAAAACACATCTTGTTTTGCGGTCAGCGAGTTTTGGAACTGGCCTGAATATGACATCTTGATTTTCTCATACCATTTTTCATCGCCGGCGCGTTTCTTGCGCTTGAAAGGGTAGAGTTGCGACATTGACACTGTCAGGTTGGGAAACGACACAGCCAGTGTCGAGTCCTGTGTGCGTTGCGACACATTGAGCGTAGTCGAGAATGACCACTTCGAATTAGGTATGCGGTATGTCATGTTGACCGTCGAACTCTTGGTGTTCTCGGTGAACGACGGAGAGTAATATGACCCGAGGTCGTTGCGCGAATAACCGCTGGTCGTGAAATTGACACTCGCCGATAGATTCATATTCGGGTTGAATTTTGCATCCTGACTGTGACTCCAGATAATCTGGAAGTTGGTCTGTGTCGAGTAGTCAGGGTCACCTTTCTCGCCGTAGATTGTCTTCAGATAGCTTAAATTGAAATTACCTGAATACTTGTAGCGCTTGACGTAGTTTGATTGGGCGCGCAGACCCCATGAACCTTTGGTGTAGACCTCGCCGGTGATGGCTGCGTCCATATTGTCGCTGATAGCGAAATAATATCCGCCGTTACTGAGATAAAAACCGCGGCTGTAGTCATCGCCGAATGTCGGCACAATCACGCCCGATGAGTAGCTGTCGGTAAACGGGAAGTATCCGAACGGCACAGCCAGTGGCAACGGCAATCCGGCGAGCACCATGTAAGTCGGTCCCGTGACTATATCTTTGCCCGGGCGTATCTTGGCTTTGGTTAGTTGAAATCCGAAGTGAGGACAGTCATGGTCATCGCAGGTTGTGTAAAATCCGTTTTGCGAGTAAAATGCTCCGTCTTCAGCTTTCTTTGCTGTTCCGCCGGTAAGATAGCCTTCGCCCTGCTGGGTGACGACGTTGGTTATGAAGCCCTTTTCGGTCGACATGTTATATCTCATCGTGGCGGCTTCATATTCAGTGCCGTTGTCTGTGAAAACCGGTTTCCCTTCTATCTCGCCGAGTGAGTCAAGTCTTCCGACCGCATAGACCGTGTTATCAGATAGATCCATCTCGATCTGAGCCGCATCAAGTTTTATTTGTCCATAGCTGACTGAACTCTCACCAAACATAAAGGCCGAATCGCGGCGCACAATGATCATTGAGTCGCTTGATGAGAATTCGACCGCGGTTTCAAGGTCTACTTTCTCACGCACAATGCGGCTTCGTCGTGGAGGCATGCTGTCAGGCGTGTTTGCCGGGATAATCGTGCGGTCGGAGATTCGGGCGACAGTGTCTGCCGGGACGAGCGGGTCAGCTACGACTGCCGTGTCAGCCATCACACTGTCGGTTGACGATGGTGTTGGCTGTATATCAGTCTGTTTGTCATCGTCTTGGGCTATTGCAAGACAAAGCGAGGGCAGGAACAGCAGTATTATAATATATATTAGTGACTTTCTCAACGTTGTCGTGGAGTCTGCGTGTACATTATATTAAGAGACAAAGTTACTAAATCTCCGGCTTATTTTAGTCATAAGCCACTTTTTTTAACGATTTGTCGACGCAAAACAGTATGGGAAAAAAGAATGAGCCTAAAGATTTCTTTTATCTTTAGACTCATGTTTCGTTACAGAGCCTCAGGCTCTGCTAATTTTTTTACAGCGACGGATTATGCACCCGGTTCGATTGCACCGCTGGGGCACACTTCTGCGCATGAACCACATTCGATGCAAGTGTCCGGATCGATGTGATAGATTTCGCCTTCTGAGATTGCTTCTACGGGGCAAACGGGAAGACAAGTTCCACAAGCCACACATGAGTCAGTAATTACGTAAGCCATAATTGAAATTTTTAGATTATTATACGAGTTTCTAATTGTTTTGCGCTGCAAATTTAATGCTTATTTTTAATATCGGACAAACATTAGGCAAAAAATATCGGTCTATCCCTAATTTTTAAGAAATCCCCACATTAAATGAGTTTGCGATCTATTGACAAAAAGACAAAAAGACACAAAGACAAAAAGTGGATAATGACTTTTTTATGTCTTTATGTCTGAAATTTCGAGGCATTGAGAAACGATCCGATATTCTATTGACAAAAAGACATAAACTTCTGGGAGGGCGACGACAATTCAGTGTATCGGTAATTGAAGTAACGATTTGATTCAGCGTATAATCTCATTCTTCTCAGAGAAAAAAATCATGGTGAGGAATGAATTTTTATCAAATTTATTACTTACCTTTGCCGACAGTAAGAACTATAAAAGCTATATCGTATGAAAAAACTGCTAATTCCATTACTTTTAATCTTTTGTATGACTGCGTGCCTCGGCGATGACGAACCCAAAGACAAGATTAAAGACATTATGATGTTCGTTTCGCATGAGACCGGATTTATGTACGATGATTTTGACTATGACGCTAATTATCCGATTGTATGTATGCGCGTTATGTCAGAAGATGATCCGGGCGTCTGGCATAATCTGCCTTTTGGGTCTATCGAGGGTTTCACTTATGAGACCGGTCACGATTATGACTTGCTGGTTAAGCGCACTATTCTGGCTAATCCTCCTGCCGATGCATCTGACCGCAAATACTCGCTTGTGCGTGTTATCAGCGATAAAGTCTATCAGGAACCCAAACCTGCCGAACCTGAATTGCCGGTGACATCTGAAGCCGATATCAAATATCAGGAAAAATGCCCGTACAATAAATATGCCTTATATAAATCTCAGTTTGAAGTCAGCGCTGATGGCAAACTGTGCTATAAAGATGGCGCGCGGACTCCCGGATATGATGCGACCCGTCTCTATCTTGAAAATATTATGGATAAGGCTGACCCGAACTTCAATGATTTTAACCGTATCCCTTACATGGCTTATCGGTCATACGTATTCTCTCCGCTTACCGATGAGATACGATTGGTTTATAATGATTCCGATGGACCGATGTTTAAAAATGTGATTCCGGAAGATGAGTACAGATACATTTGCGATAATGTAGAATCAGGCACAGAACTCCGATATACACTTTTCCTTGTCAATATCGACAAACTCGGCCTCCAGAAACTCGACTTCACAATCACGAAGATATAATTTACTCAGGCCCATTCCTTGACAACCGACAGTTCGACAAAGGTAACAAGGAGTTAGACCGCCTGACCGCCAATCTCCCTTCTGTCATGAAGGAAGTGAACCGAGCACAGAACTGGTGAATAAAACTTTAGATTACGCTTTCTTCCTATTTTTCTGATACTTACTATTTTTCTGATATTTCTTGTGATAGTGACCACCTATCAAGCCACCAATTATACCTGCTGCTATAGGCAGGTATGAGTACCAAGGTAAATTCATAATATAATTTTTAAATCATTTAATATACAAAGTTAAAAAATAGTTTTCGAACGAAAAAGTTAAGCGAGGAAAAATAATTAAAAAATTGAAATGTTAGACTGTTCGTTAGACCATATAACCACCAATCTCTTTTCTGTTATCAGAGATATGAACATAACATGAGGGCGAGGCTTCGGAGTGTAAAAAGTGGTCGAAATCACCTATTTTGTACCTTTATTGGTTATTTGGGCAAACTCGCAAATTTTCAGAGTCTAAAACTTTTGTATTCCAATTCTTTTGCATAAATTCGCCATAGGATTGACCTTGGCTCACGTTTATTATATAACATAGATATTAAAAAACTAAAATATTAAAATATGAAGAAATTAATTGATTATCTGCTTGTGGTTGTAATGCTTTTCGCATTGCAAAGCTGCTCAAACGATGATGAGCCCAAGCATGTAGACCCCGAACACCTTTCGGGAGAATGGTATCTTACTAATATTCGAGGCTGGGAGTATGTTGATGATGCTCACAATAAAAAATCTGAGTTTAACGAAACTTTCAACTTTAATGGTAAGGGTATTCCTGTCGGTGACAACGCTATAGACGCTCATAAAATTTATATATCAATTGCTGGTCCCGGTTATATGAATATTACCGATTATTATTGGAGTGTATATAATAAGGAATGGAAGTTCAGTCAGTCAGGCGAAGTAAAACTTAAGGACAACGAACTCATTGACGGTACATTGAAAGTTACAATCACAAAGCTCTCTGATACCAACATGACAACATATCAGAAAGATGAGGACGGAGAAACTTATATAACATATACCAAGCTGCTATATTAACACTCTTTAAGGACAAATACCGAATCATATTAATCCATAGCTTGTGGAAAAGTCACAAGTTATGGATTTTTTTAGACAATTTCGATTGCTTCTGCAAAATGTTTTTTCGTCCGACTTTCGCATTGCGATCGTCAGACATTAGACACCCTTGCAAGGGGAAACTCCTCAACCCGATTATCTTGATACTGACCGCACTTTTTCCTGACTTCGTCAACGCGTACTCCAAAAACGGGGTACGCAAAATTACAAATAATTGTTGATTAGGCAATTATAAAATAATTGAGTATTAAGTGACGAAGTCAGGAATAAGAAAGAAGCCGGGCGAAAAGCTCGGCTTATATTTTGGTTGTGCGATATGTGTCTGGTGGTGGGATGTGGAACATATCTGCTCCATATTTCAGGTTCTCTTGTTCTATAGAGTGTGTCTGTTTTAATCCACAGAGCCACCATGTTCCACACCCCTTTAGCTTTAGATTTTACTCTTGTTTCCATAGGCTTACTGTTTTTTTTGAAGTTAATAAAGAATTTACTTACATTCCATAGAACGTCTTTAATCGAAATCAGTAGAGCTACTGACTCCGCCCAAGGTGGCAGCAGATGCAAACTCACTAAAAGAACAAAGATAGATTGCAGTCTTAATTAAAAAATAAAGCCCTGAACATTCAGGGCTTTTTGGCGGAGAGAGAGGGATTCGAACCCCCGGAGGTGTGACCCTCAACGGTTTTCAAGACCGCCGCAATCGACCACTCTGCCATCTCTCCTTGATTTTTGCTTTGTTTTGCATGACCTCTGTCGTGCTTTTGCGCTGCAAAGTTATGGCTTTTTTTAATTCTGTGCAAATTATTGAACGATTTTTTGATGAAAAAATTTGATTTTAATTTTGTCTTGGATTTAATATGTTTGTAGTCATTGAGTTGTAATTTTAAGGAAAAATGGATGATTTTTAAGGTGGAGATAGGGCTTATTGCCGATTAAGCACGAGTCGATCAATCTTTGAGCACGTAGAGCCGGCACGTCACGGGTTATAATTACTGTGTCGGCCGGGATTTTTTTGATCAAATTAAATGCTTGATTACCGGTGACACGCGAAATTATCAGGTAGTCTACGGGTATTGATTCGGTGTAAACCGGCTGTGATGAGGTAGGGATATAGATAATTTTGGAACCGAAAACGAGATAGTCATTGCGCAATCTGACTGATGGCAGTGTAAAGTCTGAGTTGAGTACGGTTAAGGTAGTATTACAGTTCCGACGACTGAGGAAGTTGGAATATCTCATTGATAGACGCTCGGCGATCGAAGGTCTATCTCTGTCGGGCGCGGTTGTGAAAATCACGGCTGTGTCATTGTCGCGGATGACTATATCCGTGCGAGCCGGCTGGCGAGTGACATAGAGTTCGACATCGGGCAGGTAGGGTTGCTGCAATTGTATCAGTATGGCTAATGAAAGTGATAGTGCGGAACATATAAGTAATATACGGCGGTGATAATTCAGCCCGACTGCGAGCAGGATTATTGAAATTAGTGCTACAACGATTGTGGCCGGGGTGAGGAAAATACCGCTAATTTCTGATTTAGGGAACGAGGATAAAAATGCGCACAGCTTATCGATAGATTGATATATAAAGTCAGCTGATGAGCCTATGAAAGTCAGATTTAGTCCGACAGCCGATGTCAGAATCAGAATTACTCCCAGAGTC
>CAMWNL010000037.1 GCA_947175585.1 uncultured Bacteroidales bacterium
AGTTGACTATGACCTCCATAGGTGACAGATCACGGGTGATGCCGTCGGGACCAACGGCCTTGATGCGTGAGATGTAGAAGCGCTTGCCGCGCGAGAGGCGCTGGAAAGACTGTTTCTGACGGGCTGAGAAGTTGGCGCCGTCGCTCACCTCGGGGATGGCGTTGCCCATAGAGTCAAAGAAAATGGTTTCGAAACTGATGACGTTGAACTTTGTGTCGATCAGACCATCGTCAATGGCGGCCTCGATGCCCGGCGACTGGAGGAGGAGAGTCTTGGCAAAAGGTTTGCCGCCGCGATAGTGGTCGGTGTTGCCTTTTGTATCGGTAAACGCGATGTAGGGAGTCGGGTCGGGGAGTTTGCGGACGCGGAAGGTCATGTTGGCAACGTTGGTCGAGCGACCGTCGATGTTGGCGGTCACGGTGATTGTGGCGTCTTTGCCTACGGTCGACGGACGCGCTATCCAGCGGTCACCGTTACGGGTGAGTGTGCCGTTGGTCATGGTCGCCGATATGCCGTTCATCGGTACACCGGGCACAGATATGCTGACAGGATTGTCAATGCCGGCGTAGAGAACATTCATCATCGTCGCCGATACGGTAGCCATCGGTTCGATGACGGTGTAAGACGAAGTGAAGTCGTGGCGGGTCGATGTGCCGTCGCCGTGAGTCACTTCGAGATAGCCACTGTAGTCGAAGTTACCGGTCGACGAAGCGTTGAGTTCATAAAGTCCGTGGTCATTGTCGAGCTGAGTGCCGTTGATGAACACTCGCGGACGCGCCGTGGTGTCGACTGCGGCAAGGACGATGTTGGCCGAGTATTTGCCGCCGCGCATGACGAGTCGCGACTGAGGCATGACGTAAGCGTTGAGTTCGTTGACGCGGACATCACCGGCGTCAACGCTTGAAAGCAGGGTGGGCAGCGCCTCGCCCTCGGCATAGAGTATGTCGTTCTGAAGTTTTGACAGGATGGTTATGGCCGCGACGACGGGTTGCTGGTCAAACTTGGCTTCTTCCCAGGACTGGGCTGTCAAAGTGCCTTTTTTTGATACCGGATCAGTCGATAGGGCGGCGCGGATGCCGTCAGCTTTGACGGAGTCAGGCACAAGTGAAGTTATAAACGAGCGGTAGAAGTCAATCGACTCGCGCAGGTTGCCGCCGAGGTTATTTCCGGGGGCAAGCATTATGACTGCGGCGGCTTCAAGGTCATCGCGGTTGAGGATATTGTCAGGGTCGCCCTGCTCGCCGTCGGCTTTACGGACGATGGCAAGTTTGAGCGAGTCAATCTGGTTGTAAAGCCCGTCGGTGACGCGTCTGACATCGGCAGCCTTGTCGAGCCATGCCTGTCCCTTGTCAGGATTCTGAGCAGTGAAGGCTTCGAGGCGGCGGTATATGTCGTCGTTGCGCTGTCCGACGTTGGTGTTCGAACGGTTCAGGCCGTCGTGAACCTGGGTGAAACCGTCGAGCACGTCGCTTGAGACGTTGAGCGCAAGCATTGCCGTGAGGACGATATACATAAGATTTATCATCTTCTGGCGCGGCGACAGGCGATTATTGTGAGCTCCCATTTATGATTGGCAGGATGTTGTGACGGGTTAATTAATCGTTAGGAGTCTGTCCGGGCTGCTGAGCGTCGGGCGCCATAGCCATCGGCCGATACATGTTGACGGTCATGGCCGTAATCATTTTTTCGTAGACAGAATTGAGCTGCTGCATGTAACGGGTCATCTTTTCAGTCTCCTCGCAGTAGCGGGCACTCTGAGCGGCTCCCTTTTCATACATGTCGCGTATGTCCTTGATGCCGCGGTTGACGCGGTCGATAGAGTCGAGCTGAGATGACACGCTCTTGAGCTGAATCTCATAGATGGTGTTGAGTCCGCTGATGTTGCGGTTGAGATCCTGCATCTGATCGACATATCCTTTGGAGCTGCGAGTGATATTTTCAGAGTTTTCGGTGATTGCTCTGTAGCTTTCGAGGAGAACGTCTGAAACGTTGTTGAGCGCGGCAGTAGTCTGACGGAGGTGTTGCATCTCCTCGGCGATTGAGGCCATCTGGTCGAGGTAGTTCTGGGTTGCGGTGGTCAGTTCGGCCATGCGTGAAAGCTGGTCGGTGGCCGCAGCCATCTTGGCGATGCTCTCGCTGAGCGAACGTGAGTCTTCGGACCTGAGCTCGATGTTGTCGGGGATTCCGGCTGCGCGACGGGCGTGTGACGGCGCCACGCTCGCGGACGATGATGCGCCGCCGATAATCATAGATCCACCGCCCTGAAAGTCCGGTCGGTCTTCTTCGTTGTGCGAGTCAAGCACGGGGAACACATCTTCCCATTTATACTCTTTCGGCGGACGGTCAAAGGCCGTGAGGACGAACATCAGCACCTCAGTGCCCATACCGATTGAAAGCAGCATGTTGCCGCCGGGCAGGTGAAGTATCTTGAACAGCGCGCCCCAGATGACGATGGCCGCACCGATACTATAAGCGAAGTTGAAGAAACGCTGGCCATTCTCTGACGAGATAAATGCGCTGACAGCGTTGCGATATGCCTTTACTTTTCCCATTTCTGTGTGATTGATGGTTAAGTTATTGAAGTTGAATTGGAGAGAGCTGATTATTTAGAGTTCTTTTGTTGCGACTTGGTGCCTTTGGCAAATCCGATCTGTGAGCGCACGCAACGGAAGCCGATGAAAGAGCGCTGCTCGTTCTGGTATTCCCACATGCGGAGGTCTGAACGGATATTGTGGGCGACATCTTTCCATGATCCGCCGCGGATGATTTTGCGCTTCATCTTGTAGGGGTCTTCTTTAGCGGCATCGTAGCGATACTCCGGATTCAGGTCAGAGGTGAGCTTGCCGACGCTCTCGGTGTAGGCCGTGGAGGTCCATTCGCTGACATTACCGGCCATGTCATAGAGTCCGAAATCATTGGGAGCGTATGTGCCGACGCGCGATGTGATCACATGGCCGTCTTTGACATAGTTTCCTTCCTGAGGTTTGAAGTTAGCGTAGAAGCAACCCCGGTCGTCACTCATCGTGAGATCTCCCTCCCAGGGATACATATTGTCAGACTCGCCGGCACGCGCCGCATACTCCCACTCGGCCTCGGTCGGGAGACGATAAGGCTCTACATAGACTCCTTCGCGGCCGAGAGAGCGGCGGAGGAAGTCAGTGCGCCAGTTGGCAAAAGCGTTAGCCTGCTCCCAGCTTACGCCTACGACGGGATATTCGTTGTAGCCTCCGTGAGAGAAATAGAGGCGCACGTAGGGCTCGTTATAAGCGTTCTCAAAGTCATTGACCCACGCTGTAGTGTCGGGGTAGACATTGACGATATATGTGTTGACGAAATCATAATCTCCGGTCAGACCGCGGGTGATGGTTTCGCGTATGATCTCTCCGTCATCGTTGATATAGGCGGTGTCTTTAGAGATGACCGGCACCTCGGTCGGGGTGGGGCGGTCAGTGTTGTATTCGCGGCGACGGGGATCAAGACGATTTTTGCGCTTGACGGCCTCTGTCTGATTGTAGACCTCATAGCGGTAGTTGAGTTGGTCGGCGTCAAGTTCGCGCACACCGGTGATGGGATTGGTGCGGTAGAGACTCTCGATGGCGCGCTGTTCGTCTTCATTAGGATTACGCCAGGGTATGGGTTTGTTCCAGTTGAGGTGAGGCGTG
Organism: uncultured Bacteroidales bacterium; assembly: GCA_947175585.1. Taxonomy (GTDB): domain Bacteria; phylum Bacteroidota; class Bacteroidia; order Bacteroidales; family Muribaculaceae; genus CAG-873. Next base: position 3,663 of record CAMWNL010000037.1, read on the forward strand.
ACAGGATTACCCTCGCGGTCTTCCTCGATTTTGAAATCTTCATTACCACCATAAGCAGGGTCAGAGAGGCGCTCGCGGATGATGGAGTCGCGCACCCAGAATACAAACTGCTTGTATTTGCTGTTTGTAATCTCGGTCTCGTCCATCCAGAAACCGTCGACTGAGACGCCACGAGCATCAGCGCGGAGATTCCAGACACTGTCGGCTTTCTGAGGCCCCATTTCGATAGATCCGCGGTTTATGAGAACCATGCCGTAGGGCGTAGGCTCGGCCCATGAAGTTGCAGACACCCCTGTGACTTCACCTCCTGCAGCGCCGTGAGAACCGGTGGCGCATGAAGCTCCGAGGAGAGCGGTAACGCAGCAGGCGAGGAAAATATTTGTCTTTGTATTCATATATGAGTCGGTAGTGATTGTTCAATTATTTATTAAATCTTTGTTGCGGTCAGACCGGAAATATGTGGTCTACATTATGCGTATGTTTTTGTGCCTGTGGCGATTTTTTTCTGACATGTCGATTTTCATGCGGTAACCTGCAAATACTTCGTGGCTTCCGCTTGAAGCCTTTGCGATAGCCGAAGTCGCATAGTCGTAGCTGTATCCGACAAAAATATTTTTAAACTCGGCTGCTACGGTGGCCACAATGGCGTCGCGCCAGCGATAGCCGAGGCCGAATGTCAGGAATTTATCGTAGCGGCAGCGCACTGTCGCTTCACCGGTGGTGAATGTGAAGTCACTCTTGACTAAGACCGATGGAACTATTTCAAATAACGTGTTATTTATCGGAATATTGCTCATTGCCGTAAAATATAAGGTGCGCTTGGCCTGAAACTGAAATTCGCGTTCGGTTGTCGATGTGCCTCCCGAGGCGGTTTCGGTGTTCATTGTGACTGTCGGCGATGTGAGGTGGGTGGCCGAAAGACCGGCACTGAAGTATCGGTGAGTGTACCATAGTCCGAACGCGAGATCGAGAGCTGTGCCGTGGACGTCCTGATTGGGGATACCGTCATCATTGCTGTCGTGATAGTCGTCATCGTCGGGGATGTAAACTTCCGAGCCCTTGAAGCCCTGATCATAAAATCCGATCTGGAGTCCGGCTGACAGCGAGCCTCCGAGTAGTTTACGGGAATAGGCAATCTGTGCGCCGGCGTTAAGACCGTTGTACAGACCGGCTTTGTCTGTGTCAAACAGCACTCCGACTGCAAAACGCTTGCCGAATAATTTCAAGGGCATATCGGCTGTACCGACGAAATCGCGTGGTGCGCCGTCGATGCCTACCCACTGCATGCGCATACCGCCGCGGATACGGAGAAAGTCAGTCTGGCCTATGGCTGAGGGATTGAAATATGACGGCACCTCATAGTATTGCGAAAATTGTGCGTCGGTCTGAGCTGCAGCCCTGAAAGATAGCAGCGATGCGGCAAAGACAGCGATCAGCAATGTAAGGCGGCGGTTGAAAGCAAGCATTGTATTATTCGAAATAGAAAGTCAGTACAATCATTTTGGACACAGCTTTTTTTACGGACTGTGTGAATTTTAACTTAATGGGGTCATCTTCGAGGTCGGGTCGGTCATGACACAGAATGTCAGACATGCCCAGACAGAACTTTATCTCGGGTATGAACTTGAAATAGGGCAGGTAGAAATCGCAGCCGAAACCCAGCGATACATAGAAGTCGGTCGCCTTGGTCTTGATGAAGTCACTGCGTTTTTTTGCCACGTCAAAAGCCGGCATAATGCCTGTGAGCATATACGGGCGGCAGTTGCGGTAGCGCATGGCTGCGTATTTCAGATCCAGTGGCATGACGACATAAGTCGACTTGATGTTCTGGCGTTCTTTTGAACCGTCGGTGAGATTGACCATGCGGATATCCCGGCTGCCGAAGTACATGCCGGGTGAGAACCGTAACGAAAAATAATTGTTCAGCCTTAAGTCTACCAGACCGTTGACGCAGAAACCGGGCTGATACTCAGGTTGATCTATGCGCCACTCTTCACCCTCCTCGGTGATAAATCCGTTATGGGTGAAACGGATGTCTTCGGCATGCGCGCCGATAGAGAATCCGAGATGCCAGCGGCGCATGTCAGCATAGGGACGATTGAGCAGTTTATCGTTGAAATCGCGTGCAAAGGCGCCGGGCGTCAGAGATGCAAGCGCAAAAACGGTCAATATGATTTTAAGCAAGTTCATCAGTTGATAAACGTTGCCATAAGAGATTTATTGTTATTTTTGCACCAAAATCAAACAATCATGGCTGACAATTACCTTGAGAAAAAGATGGAGGAGCACAGACGCGGCACAGCTGCCCGGAGCGTCGCACGTCGACTGACACCTGTCGGAGAGCGTCGTGGCTCGGTTTCGTTTAAGATCGGCGAACTGCGTATTTTGGTTGATGACGCAAGCTCTGAGACAGGCCGGGCTATTGTCCGGCGGCTGCGCGAGGCAGGGTGTAAGGTTGCGTTTTCAGCTGATGATGAAAGAGCCGGACGGTCGTTGGCTCAGTCATCCGGCGCACGATTCTATCCCTCGTCATTCGGGGACTCTGTGTGTGGTGATCTCGTTAAGATATGGGGTGGAGTCGATATGTTGATTACGTCCGGACTCACTCAGGTTGATAGTGCTGACGTAAAAAGGGTTATTGTTGTCAGCGAGTCGTCTGAGGTGGCTCATGCCGCAGATTATTGCATTAATACCGTCTGCACAAAACATCTGACATCTGGCGAAATCGCTCACCTCTGTCTGCTGTTGTGTCTCTCCGAGTCAGCTTGTCTTGATGGAGTTTGCCTGGGGCGTCTGATATGAATATTGGTATACCCAATGTAGCGTAGATTAAAGAAGTTATCATGCCTCTTGTCCCATAATCAGTATTTTTTGGTTAAAATTACTTGGTTTTATGGAGCAGATTTGCTACCTTTGTGGCGTTGATAAACAATAGTTCTTTTAATTTATGAAGTACAAACAACTGAAGGCGGAGTTGTCCGCCGCCGGATGTTATCTTATTCGAAATGGCGGTAATCATGAAATATGGTATTCACCTATTACTGATAAACGCTTCCCTGTGCCATCTCATGGGTCAAAGGAGGTTCCGCCATCTACCGAGAGATACATCAGAATGAATTCGGGGGTCAAATGATCCTCGAATTCTCGGCAAACAGTTTGTGCGTTATCTTTTATCAGGAATAAATTGTTATCAATAAAACGAGATCATTGATCTCGTTTTTAAACAGATATCTTAGACATAATATTATATAGAAAAGTGATAGCAAACATTATCGTTGAACAGACAAAAGATGGATTCTTTTCCTGTTTCGTAAAAGAAGATATTCCTCATGTTGGGCTCTTTGGCTATGGTGATACCTCGGAAGAGGCGATTAGGAGCCTTATAGAGTTTTATGAGCAATCTAAGATTGAACTTGCTGCGGAAGGCAAACATCTGCCTGAACTTGATTTTGTCGTTCATTACGATATGCCATCATTCTTTAATCGTTTTAATTTCCTGAACCAGTCTAAGATTGCTGAGCGAGCAGGCATTAATCCATCTCTGATGCGTAAATACACATCAGGCGTTGCTAACGCCGGAAGAAAACAATACGAAAAGCTATATGATGCCGTGCAGTCTCTTGCAAAGGAGATGCTTGCGGCTGCATTTTAAGATACTTGGCGCGAGATGCGTCGACTTTATAAATTTTAGAACTATATCAACAGAATCTCCTGTGACAAGACTCACGGGAGATTTTTTTCGGTAGCGTGTTATTGCTTTTACGGAGTCTCACTCTAACGTTCCTGTGGTGGTGAACGGTGAGGCGGGTAGCTGGAAGTTATCGAAAAGAGTTGCTGTCGGACATGGACTATGAGCATATCTCACAGCTTTAATTTCATCAATTTCATCGCAATAAACACTTAGAGTGCCGGTTTCACATTCGACAATCGCACGGGCCGGATGATAGATGCCGTCATCACCTGCGGCCTCAAACCCGTCGAGAGATTGTTCGAGAGGGCTAACACCGCCTCCGGTATTGTTGAAGTAGAGCAGGGCGCGTTTGCCGTCCCACACCATGCGGTCGAATACCGGCCCTGAGCAAGCATAGTTGTTTTTGTCATAGTCATTTGCGAGCGCCCAATATGCCAGTCGCTTTCCGCCAGTCCTTTTATCTGTCGGATGGATACAGTAACGGTTGCCGATGTCAAGTGTGACTGCCATGCCGCAGTTTGTAACCTGTTGCATCAGATGAGACTGGGCGAGACGCAGACGCACAACGTTGTCTGACAACTCTCCATAGCCGTCGTGAGGAGCAATCTGGGCATAGTAAAAGGGTATATCTCCTAATTGAAAGCCTTCGCGCATACACTCTACAAATTTTGGCATCAGGCGCTCATATAGTTCGGGATCCGAGCAATTGCTTTCACCCTGATACCAGAGCATCCCCTTGACCGTAAAAGGAAGCACCGGTGCGGCCATCGCATTATATAATGTTGCCGGAGTGATCAGCACATCAGGTGTCGAACGGTCAACCGCTACATCGAGTCCGCTTACATCAAGTCCAGACTCGGTTGCGGCTGCTTTAGAAAGCCAGGGCTGAACTCCGGTGCCGCCCCAGACAGATATAATAAGTCCGACAGGTGTATCGCCGAGGGCCTTACTCAGATAGTCGGCAAAGAAATAGGCCGTAGCGCTGCACTCGGCCACTTCGTCAGGTGTGTGCTTGCCCCAATGTCCTGAACATGAGTCAAGCGGTGTGGAACTAACAGCCTTTCCAACCGTAAACATGCGTATCGGTGTATCTTCGCGAGCTGATAAGATTGCGTCAAGACCACCGTCTACCGGCTGATGGTTGTAGCCTCGCACCGGCATCTCCATATTTGATTGCCCCGAGCAATACCAGACTTCTCCGATAAGGACATCCGATATGCTCACCGAGCCGTCTTTATCAGTAAAAGTTATTGAGCATGGTTCTGTTGTCGCGGCAGGTGTGCTGACGCTTGCTTTCCACTGTCCGCTCTCATTGGCCTTTACTTCAATTGTTTCGTCTGTCCATGATGGGTCGATTTTCACAGTGGATTGAGGTGAGGCTTCGCCCCACAGTCTGGCGTCGCTCTGCTGTTGCAGAACCATATTGTCACCAATCAGAGACGGCAGTTTAATTATTGCTGATGCTGAAGTTGCAGATATGCAGATTAGGGTTGTGATGATGATACGTGAAAGCATGATGATGAAAGTAGCTGTTTTTTAATTAACAGCTTTATTGCTGTTTTATTGTGTCACCTCTGTCACTCAAATATTCTTATAAGTCATCTTAGTCCTGCATTTTTGACAAAAAGACATAAAGACAAATGGTGGATAATGATAATTTATGTTTTTATGTCTTTTTGTCTTGAATTGCGTGGATTGAGTAGCGATCTAATATTTTGACAAAAAGACAAATGGTTGATAATGATAATTTTGTTTTTTATGTCTTTATGTCTTGTGAATCTTTATGTCTGGCGTGTCGTCTTTATGTCTTGTGCGTCATTATCTCTGGCGTGTCTTTATGTCTTCCCTCCAAAATTAATAATTAAGAAAAAAACTTAAATAATTTGCATATATAAAATATTTGATGTAATTTTGCAACACAATTAATAAACACACCAATTACTCATTATGGAAAACCGCTTCAAATTAGCCGATTCGTTTATCGGATCTCTCAGCCCCGTAGCTGACCTTTACAACAATATCTGGTCTGAAAACT
>CAMWNL010000038.1 GCA_947175585.1 uncultured Bacteroidales bacterium
GTAACGTCGGTGTCCAGGCCTCAGCCATCGTCGTCCAGGGTCTTGCCAACGGCTCGCTTGATATCAAGGAATTCTCAAAACAACTTGGCAAAGAGGTGCTTATCGGCTTGCTGAATGCTACGATCATATCGGCCGTCATACTTATCTATAACCTGATTATGCTGCCTCACGAACTCGCCGTGACCCTTTCAGTAGCGGTTTCGCTGTTCATAGTCGTGATGTTTGCCACCATGCTCGGCACAATCGTGCCCCTCACCCTCGAAAAACTGAAGATTAACCCTGCGCTTGCCACAGGTCCCTTCATCCAGATATCCAACGACATCCTCGGACTAATAATCTACGTAGGCATCTCGACCTGGTTCCTCCATATCTTCGGCGTCAACAGTTGAGTTATTAATATTTTCAACTTTAATGCTGTGAGTTTGAAATAATCATTCGTTTTATTGCATTTTCTTGTTATATTAAGATATATATAAGAAAAATAATTACTACATTTGCGCGCCATGTTAATTTCTGCATAACCGTAGTTATTTCCATGGCGCTAACTGTATTATAATAAATTTAATCAACTTCACATGATGTCGAAATTTACACTCTCATTATTGGCGGCTGCCGTAGTCGGGCTGTCGGGAGGTGATGCCTTAGCGTCAGATCTTAAACAAGCGTCTCACGCTGCACCCAAGGTTATAGCCGGAGCAAAGCTTAGTAATCTCACCAAAGACAGACCGTCTCGATCTCCTCGCAAACCGGCTGAAGCCAAACGCTTGAAATCCCACAACCGCATGCTGGCTTACGCAAAAGTTGCCGAAGATGATATCATATATTCGTGTTCATTCGACTTCCTTACCGAGGGCTCGGAAACAGCGCCTGCACCGCTTGAGCTTGATGACTGGGACAACATCCCCGAAGAACTTATAGGTGAAGAAAACTATGGTTTCGGTGGTCAGGGTATCATGCAGGCCGGCGGAGCCGTTTACATTCCCTTTGAATATCTCGATGACCCTGATGATCCCTATCCTTGGTATCTTGAAGGCCTGTTGTGGACGCCCGACATTTACGAACCGATGGATGTTACCATTGAGCTTGACGCCAAAATCGTTGAAGGCTGTGGAGTTGACACCGACGAGTTGTGGGTCTACGCCTCTGATTATTCGCAGACAATAGATTACGATGGCGCAGATATCACTACCGACTGGACACATCTCACCTTCAGAATCAATGCAAAGGATTTTGTGCCCGAAAGCGATGATGATTCTTACTACTTCACTATTTTTGCCGATGGTGGAGCTGACATTCTTATTAAGGACGTTGTCATCAAGGGTGAGAAGGCCGAACTGCAGGTGCCTGTCGCAGAGGGTTACACCGACTTTACCGGCTCTTCATTCACTGCTCATTGGAGCGAAGTGGCCGGAGCGACCGGTTACTATCTGACCGTCTATAATTTTGATATTGTGACTAATACTGCCACCTCCGTAGTGCTTGATGCTCAATACACTGAAAACAACTATTACACCGTCACTGATCTCACACCCGGCGATTTTTACGTTTTCCGTGTCGCTGCCACCAACGGATCTTTCACGACTTCACAGTCCAATTTTGTATTGGTCTGTGAACTACCGTCTCCGACCGACGTCACCCTCACAGCCGGAACTGACAACAAATTTCTCAGCGTTTCATGGGCTGCCACTCCGGGCGCAAACTATTACGTGCTTGAAGCCAACTCTACCCATAGAGTGACAGCCGGACAGACCGTCATGCTGGCCGACGCAGACTTTTCCGGCGTGCAAAGCACCGGTTCGGTAGCTCATCCTGAAGAATCTGAATATTGGTATGAGTCTCTCGCCGAGCTTCCCGGCTGGCAATTTAATCTCGGTTGCTCGGCACCCGGCGCCTTCGGTTTCTGGGACAATGCTCAGTACACAGCCCAGACAGGCCTGATGGCTTCGCTCTCGTCGTTGAATTATGATCTTTCAAACATCAAGGATGGCACAGTCAATGTCAGCGTTGAGGCAGCCTCACCCGGCAACGGTATGCTCGCCGGTCTGCTTGTCTACAACGAGACTGAGAGCAAATATGACGTAGCTTCAGCCTTTGGCACAAAGGAGAATTTACCCGAGGATTTTGAAACTTACAACTTCGACCTCACCGGAGCCGGCGACCGGACACAATTCCTGTTCATGACTCGCACTGATGACAACTCTGACGGAGCTGTCCTGATACGCAAATTGCAGATCTCAGGCGTTGCAGAGGCTGACGGCAACGTGGGAATGCCCGTGGGTAGCACCCATACATCCGCAACAAACGCTGATATCAACATCGACGTCGAGAGTGGAGTGACTTATTCCGTAGTGGTTGTGCCGTATCTCGTCGATAACAACGGTAATATCCTGGCTATCGGCCGTCCGTCAGATGCCGTTTCATTCAATACTGAGACAAGTGGCATCATGCAGATTGACTCAGATGAGGATGTGAGCGATGCAGCTTTCTTCAACCTTCAGGGTCAAAGAGTATACAATCCCGAAAAAGGCACTGTAGTTATAAAAGTAACAGGTAGCAAAGCAACAAAGGTAGTGCTTTAACACTCACTTGACGATATCCTTAATTTCGCCCTGCGGCCTTGACCGTGGGGCGAAATTCGATTTCAGTGGATGAGGCGTTTTGTGAGTACGATGCCTTCGCGCACGTGTAATGTCAGCGAAGCGTGTTCGCTGAGTGAGTCACTTTCATAGCGTATGTGATACCATTCAGGCGCAAGAAAGTCGAGTGTAAAAGTTGCGCTTTCGGCCATCTGGCCATACGGTGAGCCGGGCGTCACTCTTTCGTCAATGGTAATGTCGAAGCCCGACACTTTCACTGCCAGCGACACCGCGCCGTCCATACTCACCCCCCTCAGACCCTCGCGGCGGAGTGTGACTATGTTTCCGGCGCCGACTGTGAATGTTATTGCGCCCTGACTCGGATTGTCAGTAGACTCGTCGGCCTCCCGGAGCTCTCCGGCGAGAAGATGCAGTTTCACCTCGCCTTTGCGTTCAGGCAGCGACACGGCTGCTATCACCGCCGCGGCGATCACGCTGACGATAACATAAAACTCAGGTGTCTGAAACACGCTCGATAGTATAAACAGAGTCAGTTGAAGCATATCCAAAGTTAACGATAAAAAGGCTTACATGCAAATTAAATCGCGGCATAGATTTCTTAGAGCGCTGTCAACAATGAGTGCGGCCGCGCTCGACAGTCTCTTTCCGCGCACCTGCCGCGTCTGCGGTCAGTCGCTGACGGTCGGTGAACGCTTGCTTTGTGTCGGATGTATGGCCGATATGCCGCGCACTTATCTCCATCGTCTTGACTTCAACACGATCCATCAGCGTGTTGCCGGCAATCATCAGATAGACCTTGCCGCAGGATGGTTTTATTATTACACCGACAGCTCTTATGCTCGCCTGATCCGTGAGGCTAAGTATGACGATCGTCCGGCCACGGCTCGCGCACTCGGCTCTCTCTATGGAGCCGAACTCGCCGCTGACGGACTCAAAGGACGGTTTGATGTGTTGCTCCCTGTGCCTCTTCACCGTGACAAACTCCTGAAGCGCGGTTATAATCAAAGTCTTGAAATAGCCCGGGGCATTGCTTCGCAGTTAGACTGCCCGGTCGGAGACAACCTCGTTGCCATCCGCGCCCACAAGACCCAGACGCGTCGCAGCGGCCTTGAACGCTTCAAAAACGTCGAGGGCAGTTTCACCCTCACTCATCCCGGCGAACTCGACGGTCTGTCAGTCGCCGTAGTCGATGACATAATCACGACAGGCTCCACCATCCTCGACTGCATCAACGTCATCGCTGACAACTCTGCCCCTGTCTCCCTCAACATCCTCACCCTCGGCGTCACCCACATGAGATAGACTCGATGAAAGTTCCTGATTCTCTTATTGTGCAACTTAATATGGTTGCATAATAAAAATGCAACCTAATATGGTTGCACAATCCAAAGATTCCAATTATATTTGCGTATAAATTTCCGAATATGAAAATTGGAGCGATTATAACCGGTGACATTGTTGATTCAACAAAGATGATTGCAGACGAACGCGAAAGTATGTTGCACATGCTGCAGTCGCTTCCTGATTTGTTGTTGCCGATATCCGGAATGTCTCTTGAGATTTTCCGGGGAGACAGCTTTCAGATAAGAGTTCATGAGGCCTCTCTCTCTCTAAGAATGGCAATCGCCATACGTGCTTACGTCCGCACACACAGATTTGCAGAGATTAACAGACAATGGGATGCAAGACTGTCAATCGGTATTGGAACTCTGGACTATGAGGGGAACACTCTTGCTACCAGTGACGGAGAGGCTTACAGGATATCCGGCAGAGGTCTCGATTCCATAGGAAAGTCACGACTTGCGATATATACTCCGTGGATTGGCGTGAATGAAGAACTGCGTGTTTCCACCGCATTTGCTGACAATATAATTTCAGGGTGGTCACAAAGCCAGAGCCGTGTGTTCTTCCAAAGTCTTACTACAACCGGAAGCCACGCCGAAATCGGATATATTCTCGGCATTTCACGACAAATGGTTGACAAGGCTTTGAGAACAGGGAAAGAGGATCTGCTGAACCTGTATATCGGTCGATTTGAAGAATTGATTATAAAAAATGTCCTATGAATACAATTATTCTGATAAAGCTTATTGCTGCACACCTGACCGGTGATTTTATACTTCAGTCAGATAAAATGTGCGCTGATAAATTTTCGTGCAACTCACTTACCAAATACAAAACTCTCGCTTCTCACGCATTGATTCAGGCGGCATTGGCTTATGTATTCGTTTCACAGTGGAACAATTGGTTAGTGCCGTTGGTTATCGGAATTAGCCATTTCGCAATAGATTGGGTAAAGACAATCTGCAAGGACAAGTCGATGATAAGTTTTGTATGGGATCAATTTGCTCACCTGTGTATCATAACGGGTCTGTGGTGGTTTACATTTGCAAAAATGCCACAGATTGATATGGCACGTGAAATGCTCTCAGCAAATTTCTGGCTGATTGCTACCGCTTACGTGGCAGTTCTTGCACCTGCCTCGATTCTTATAAAATCATTTATAGAGTATGAAAAATGGATGCCTGCTGATTCAGTCGCACAGGGACTGCCTAACGCCGGTAAATGGATCGGATATCTTGAGAGGATACTTATTCTTACGTTCATATTTACGGGTAATGTAGAGGGTATAGGGTTCTTGTTGGCGGCAAAATCAGTTTTCAGGTTCGGAGAGCTTAATAATGCCAAAGACATAAAGATTACCGAATATGTTTTAATCGGCACATTTGCCAGTTTTACTATTGCCATATTGATTGGATTCGGTGTAAAATGGCTTGTCAATTAAAAATATACGGAAAGATTATAGGATAGGGATAACAACTCACGAGGGGCGGCCGGTGTGGTCGCCCCTCGTCAGTTATGTTGGAGTAGGTGATTAGTCGATGATGTCGAAACCGGTGTATTTGCGGAGACATTCGGGGACGACGATGCCCTCAGGAGTCTGGTTGTTTTCGAGGAGTGCGGCCACGATGCGCGGCAGGGCGAGGGCTGAGCCGTTGAGAGTGTGGCAGAGGCGGGTTTTCTTGTCCTCGGCGCGGTAGCGGCATTTGAGGCGGTTGGCCTGATAGGTCTCGAAGTTGGAGACAGACGAAACTTCGAGCCAGCGCTTCTGAGCGGCAGAGTATACCTCGAAGTCAAATGTGATGGCTGACGTGAAGCTCATGTCACCGCCGCAGAGACGGAGGATGTGCCAGGGGAGACCGAGTTTTTCGAGGAGACCCTGAACGTGGTCTTTCATCTCTTCGAGAGCGGCGTATGAGTTTTCGGGTTTCTCGATGCGCACGATTTCTACCTTGTCAAACTGATGGAGTCGGTTAAGGCCGCGCACGTCTTTGCCATAGCTGCCGGCTTCGCGACGGAAGCATGCGGAGTAAGCGCAGTTTTTCACCGGGAGCTGATCGTCAGAGAGGATTACGTCGCGATAGAGGTTGGTGACGGGCACCTCGGCGGTCGGGATGAGGTAGAGGTTGTCGAGGGTTACATGATACATCTGACCCTCTTTGTCGGGGAGCTGTCCTGTGCCGTAGCCCGACGCTTCGTTGACAACGTAGGGCGGCTGAATCTCGACATAGCCGGCTTTTGACGCTTCGTCGAGGAAGAACTGGATGAGGGCGCGCTGGAGCTTGGCTCCTTTGCCGATATATACGGGAAATCCGGCTCCGGTGATTTTCACACCGAGGTCGAAGTCGATGAGGTTGTATTTCTTTGCGAGATCCCAGTGGGGCAGGGCGTCTTCGGGGAGGTCGGGCATCGGGCCGCCTGTCTTCTCAACGACGTTGTCTTCGGCTGTGCGTCCTTCGGGCACCATGGCGCAGGGCACGTTGGGCACGGAGAGAAGTATTTCGGTGATGGAGTTTTCGGTGGCGGCGAGTTCGTCGGCGATTGCTTTCTGGCTCTCTTTGAGAGTGGCAACGGTTTCTTTAGCCTTGTCGGCCTCGTCTTTGTTGCCGGCTTTCATGAGTGCGCCGATCGAAGCTGCGAGCTTCTTGAGTTCTGCGGCTGCGTTGTCATTTTTAAGCTGAAGTTGACGGCGGTTTTCGTCGAGAGTGATGATGCGGTCGATAGCTTCCTTGCCGTCAAAGCCTTTGACGGCGAGACGCGCTACTATCTGCTCGGGATTTTCTTTGATTTGCTGTAGGGTAAGCATATTTCGTAGTGAATTATTTGTTCAAGAGTTCTTTGACCTTGGCTGAGATAGCGCGGCCGTCGGCACGTCCGGCGAGAGCCTTGGTGGCTGTGCCCATCACTTTGCCCATGTCCTGTGGACCGTTGGCACCGACCTGAGCTATAATCTTGGTGAGTTCGGCGGTCAACTCCTCTTCTGTGAGGGCTTTGGGCAGGTATTCTTCGATGACGGCCATCTCGGCGAGCTCTGTCTCAGCGAGCTCGGGGCGGTTTTGTTCCTGATATATCTTGGCGCTTTCGCGACGCTGCTTGGCCATCTTGACGAGAATTTTTGTTGCGGTCTCGTCTGAGAGCTGACCGTCTGCTCCGGGAGCTGACTTAGCCTCTAAAAACTCTTTCTTTATGCCGCGGAGCGCCTGAAGGCGCACTTTGTCCTGGGCGAGCATAGCGCTCTTAATGGCGGCATTGACAGTTTCAAACAGATCCATATCTTAATGTTTGAGAGATTAATTTACAATAACATGCAAAGGTACAAAAAGAATGAAAAATGAGGAGTGAAAAATGAAGAATTTTTTGACCAGAGGGCGATGGTATTTATTTTTTGACATAAAGACATAAAGGCATAAGGAGACAGACTTAAAAATTATCTGTTTGTCTTTTTGTTTTTATGTCTTTTTGTCTGATAATGAGGAGGACGCACCAGGGTACGTCCCTACTTTTGGGTCGTAGCGAGCTACGACCGTACATGGGGGAGAATGGAAGAAGGGCGCATCTTCACGATGCACCCTTCTTACGGACTCAACCTATTTTAACGTATGAGGTACGAGGGCAGAAGGATTTATAGAGAATCGGGCTTGCGTTATCTCGACGCAAGCCCGATAGTGACCGATTTGATGAAAAGAGTTTAAATGATATCGGTCGGCAGAAAAAAAGATTCCTTAAAGAAGTACTATACGCCCAAAAGTCATAAGTACAAAATATCCTAGAATAAGTCCGATTATTCCCATAATCAAGCCTGTGGTAACCATGTCCTTTTGCTTGATAAATCCGGTTGCATCGGCAAGAGCATTAGGGGGCGTTGAAATCGGTAGAATCATGGCAACCGATGAACTGATTGCAACCCCGATGAGCAAAGTACCTACACCGCCCAGTCCGGCAAGCTGTTGACTCATGCTTCCCCCGGCTATAGCAAGAATCGGGACAAATAATGCTGCAGTCGCTGTGTGGGAGATAAAATTTGCCATTAGATAACAAAGCACTCCGGAGCCAATGACGACCACAAACGGTGACCAAGTACCAAACGGAATGGATGTTATCAGGTGCTGTGCCAGTCCCGATTCCTGAAGAGCTACACCAAGTGCAAATCCTCCGGCGACCATCCAAAGTATGCTCCAACTTAATTCCTCAAGATCGCGCTTTGTTATTATGCCGGTCACGCATAGCACCGCTACGGGAAGCATCGCCACTACATTGGCATTTACACCTGTCACCATATCGCACATCCACAAAAGTACAGTAACAGCAAATGTGATATAGACAACCTTATCTTTCCAACTTCCTTTATGGTCGCTTTCGATTTTAAGATGTATTTCTTTTTGTTTAAAAGGAAACATAGTCTTAAGGATAAACCATGCGATAAATAGGAGCGCCACCGCAAGCGGTAACATGACGAGCATCCATTGACCGAAACCTATGCCGAGATTCATTCCGTCAGGGTCGTTAAGATATTTCAATGCTATGGCATTAGGAGGTGTTCCTATAGGCGTGCCGATACCTCCGATATTCGCCCCGATTGGAATTGCCAGAGCAAGTCCTATTTTACCTTTACCGTCTGCCGGCAAAGCCTTGAGTACGGGAGCAAGAAAAGTAAGCATCATTGCAGCGGTAGCAGTGTTGCTTATGAACATTGAGAAAACCCCTGTAACCAAAAGAAATCCAAGCATCACGTTTTCCGATTTCGTTCCGAACGGTGTCAGCAATGCCTTCGCAAGTTTCACATCAAGACCGCTTTTTGAAGCGGCTATGGCTATAATGAATCCACCGATAAACAACATTATTATCGGGTCAGCAAAACAATGAAGTATAGCCTTGTAGCTCACAAGTTTACCAAGATTTTCACTTTCACGCATAAACCATAACGAACTGTCTGAAGCGCAGAAAAGAAGTAGGACAACAACAACTAACGAAGTAGTCCATGCCGGCACGGCATCGAATAGCCACATGAGGGCGGCAAATACAAAAACTGCTATTATCCGCTGTTCAACGACAGTTAAACCCGTTATATTGAAAAAAGATGTCGGCACGACCCAGCAGAAAAGTGTAGCAGCAATCGCTAATGTAAGCTTGATTATTTTAATCTGAAGCGGGTTGTTGTTTTGCCTGTGTTCCTTTTTCCAATGATGATACTCATCTACCAGTTGGAATCCATGAAAATTTTTAAACATAACTTTCCTCCTTTGCAATATGATTATTGATCAATTTCTTTAAGGATTTGATTTTAGACCATTGGTCATTGTACTGTAGACCGCGTAGCGCATAGCTCGACAGGTTGAATCCGGTTTTAGGACTGATAGCCCAAAAAACGGGATTGACATACCT
>CAMWNL010000039.1 GCA_947175585.1 uncultured Bacteroidales bacterium
ACGTGTTTAAGAGACCCCTCCGATGGCCCATCCCTTCGGAACATTTTCTTTAGCTAACCCTGTCTACCCGTTTGCTCGCGTCCGCACTACGCTTGCTAAGGAACTCGCCCTCTATGTGATCATCTACAGCCCGATGCAGATGGCTTCAGACACTCCTGAAAACTACGCCGCTCATCCTGATGCGTTCCGGTTTATCAAAGATGTGCCTGTTGACTGGGAGAAGACTTTGGTGCCCGATGCGGTTATCGGCGACTATGTTGTGACTGTCCGTCAGGACCGCAACTCGTCAGACTGGTATCTTGGCGCGGCAACTGACGAGAATGCCCGTGATCTTGATGTTAAGCTCGACTTCCTCGATCCCGGAGTTGAATACACGGCTCAGATTTATGCTGACGCTCCTGAAGCAAATTGGGAGACCAACCCAACTGCATATACCGTTTCGGAGCAGACTGTAAAGTCAACTGACACTCTGCCCTTGAAATTGGCAGCCGGTGGCGGCACAGCGATCCGTTTCATAAAGAAATAAACCTGACTGTTTATGAACAGATATTTTAGAAATTTGCTTTTGGCGGCCACTGCACTCTTAGCGGTGCAGTGTTCGCCCGAAGACCCTGACACACGGGCAGCATCTGAACTGGCTGCCCGTGTTGTTCCGGATCTTGCCGGACGTATAGAGTTCGTCAAATGTGAGTCAACCGATGGTGTTGACCGTTTCTCGCTCCGCAGCGAGGGCGATCGTCTTGTCATTACCGGCAATAACGCCGGTGCGATGGCTGTCGGTTTGAACTACTATCTGAAGCAGTACTGTCTGACAGAGGTGTCATGGTATGCCGACGAACCGGTTGAACTTCCGGCCGAACTTCCGGCAGTCGACGATGAAATCACTGTGGATTCACGTCTCACCAACCGTTTTTTCCTGAACTATTGCACTTCGGGCTATAGCATGCCATTCTGGCAGTGGCGCGACTGGGAGCGCTTCATCGACTGGATGGCTCTTAACGGTGTCAATCTGCCGCTTGCCACAACCGGTCAGGAGGCTATATGGTATAACGTATGGTCAAGACTCGGCCTTTCCGACGAGGAAATCCGGTCTTATTTCACAGGTCCGGCTCATCTTCCGTGGCATCGTATGTGTAACCTCGACGGCTGGCAAAGTCCGCTCCCCAAAGAGTGGCTTGAAGAGCAGGCCGAACTGCAGAAACGCATCATCACCCGTGAGCGCGAGCTGTCGATGCGTCCGGTTCTTCCCGGTTTTGCCGGACATGTGCCCGAAGCTTTCGCCAAGCGCTATCCTGACGCAATAACGACTACTGTCAGCGAGTGGGGCGGTTTCCCGGCTGAATTCCGCTGCACATATCTTAGTCCTACCGACACGCTGTTTGCTGTTATTCAAAAAGAATATCTCGCCGAGCAGACCCGTCTATATGGCACTGACCATATCTATGGCATTGACCCCTTCAACGAGGTAGATCCTCCGACATGGAATCCTGATTCGCTCGCGATGATGTCACGAAACATTTTTGAATCTGTGACCGCGGTTGATCCGGAAGCCGTGTGGCTTCAGATGGCTTGGATTCTTTATGCCGATCCCGATCATTGGACTCCTGTGACGGCCAAGGCCTATCTTCAGGGTGTGCCTCAGGGACGCATGATGCTCCTTGATTACTACTGCGAGCACACTGAGGAGTGGAAACTCTTTGATTCGTTCTACGGTCAACCCTATATCTGGTGCTATCTCGGCAACTTCGGAGGTAACTCATTCCTCGCTTCGCCTATCAATGATGTCGAAAAGCGCATTGATGATGTCCTCGCCAATGGCGGTTCAAATCTCTGTGGCCTCGGTTCTACCCTCGAAGGCCTCGACTTGAATCCGTATGTCTATGAATACGTATTGTCACAGGCCTGGAATCTGCCGTCCTCTTATGACGCGACACGCAATATCATCGACCGCCGAGTCGGCCGTGGTGATTCCAACGCCCGTCAGGCTTGGCAACTGTTGGTTGACAGTGTGTTCGTCCAGCCGTCATTGTGCGGTCAGGGTCCGCTGACCAACTGTCGTCCGACCATCGACGGTTTTGCCTGGTGGACGGTCAAACCCAATATCGACTACCGTAATGTAAATCTTTTGCACGCATGGGGCAAGATGCTTGATGTCGACTCCTGTGATCGTGACAGCTATGTGTTTGACTGTGTCAACCTCGGCCGTCAGGCGTTGAGCAACTATTTCATCGCCGTGCGCGAGGATTTTGCCGATGCCTATCAGCATGGCGACATCGAGCGTCTGCGCGCTAAGGGCTCGGAAATAAAAGAGCTTTTTGCTGACTTGACTACGTTGCTACGCGGTCATTCCGGATTCTCGCTTAAAAAGTGGATTGACGATGCTCGCGCCCACGGTGTCACTCCCGAGCAGAAGGACTATTACGAACGCAACGCCCGTACACTGATCACTATCTGGGGACCGTCGCAGGATCTGAATGATTATGCCAACCGTCAGTGGGCTGAGCTCAACGACAGCTACTATGCTCCCCGATGGTCAATGTTTGTCGACCGCGTGATTGCTGCGGCCGAGCAGGGCAAGAAATTTGACGAGCAGGAGTTCTACAATGCTTCGCGTGACTTCGAGAACGCATGGATTGAGCCTTCAAACGCAATCAGGTATTTCGACCCGGTCGACGGTGTGGCCACCTCTCGCGCAATGTACGAGAAATACGCTCCCCTCATCGAAGCACACCACGTGTCCCACGACCCGACATCACACCCTAACAAAAAACATTGGTAATGTATGATGAAAAGTTAAGAATGATAAATAACGAAAGAGACTCGCGAAGCAAGTCTCTTTCGTTATTTATAGCGCTGTGATTTTGGTGTCGAGCCAGTTGAAGCGGGCTATATAGGCGGCGCGGAGGCGATCGACAGCCGCTCTATAGGAGAGAGCGCCTTCGAAGTTGGGGAAATCGGGTGTAGGCCAGAATGTCTGGTTGATTTCGGCTGACTCTCTGATAGCGTCAAATGTGGCGTCAATGAAGTCGGGAATGGCTGATAGGGCCGGTTTGTGGAGCAGCCAGCGTTCCTTGACTCTGGCAACAAAGTCGGGGCTGGTGAAAAGTTCCTTGTAATACAGGCTCTCATTTATCAGCCATGTCTGATTGGAAGAAACGTTGCAGAGAGTGCCATAATCATAGTCCCATAGCGGCCCGGCCCGTAGAGCGCCGTTGCGGTCTTTGTGAAAGTAGCAGCTTTTGGGGTGGCAAGGTTCGGAATTCTGTAGGAGTTCGTTGGCTATCCACCAGTCGATAAATGAGTTGACGTCGATGACTCCGGAAATGTCAGATAGCGAGAATCCCGTAGCTAAAGAGCGCTCCAAGTCGTTGATATAGTCTTTGATATATTCAAAATGGACAGAAGTCAGCACGTCTTCGTCGGGATCTTTGATGTTGACGGGCATATTGCGCAGGTCGGTGCGGAATTTATTGACTTCGTCGAAATAGCTGTCATATTCGAGAAGATAGCCACCGGTGCGAGACTCATCGTCGGTGTCATCCGGCTCTATCTCTGTGATGTTGACGCGATTTTTATCTATCTTAATCTGTTCGCAGAGGTAGTAGTTACCGATAAAATTGCCGTTGAATACCACGTCAACAAAGCGTCCGCGCGGAGTCCATCCGAGACCGTCGCTCATAGCGCGGCCTATTTCAAAGGCCACGGCGTTGCGCATCAGAGTTTTGTCGAGATAGTTTGCAAGAAGTACCCAGCGTTTATGCTTTGGCATACCCAGTATCTCGGTTTTGCTGTCGAGTTTGATGGCGTAGGGCTTTTTGGCATAACTCCAGGTCGTGTTGCCTCGGCCTTTGTACTGCACTTTTTCTAAAGCAACGACATCGGTGGTGTCGGTGAAGATGCTGAGTCTACCGTTTTTAACCCAATCATCCTTGCCGGTGACTTCTTTAGGAGTCTCGACATATATCACCGGCAGGTCAGAGTAGCGCACGGCAAGTATGTAGTTCTGAGATTTGCCATCTATAGTAGTGACAGTGAGTGTCAAAGGCTGCGAAAGGTCGATTGCTGTATCTTCATCGAGAGTTATGTCGCCGATGCTGATAGCTCCCGGAGCTTCAGCTTTAAGCGATAGATGCCTGATGTCAACGTCGTAGGCCAACTTAACAGTGTAGGTGGAGTCGCCGGTCTTTTGCGCCTCAACTCCGTTGACAGTGAGGATATTGATTACTGGCTCGGCTTCCTGAGGTTCTGTCAGTTCAGGCGTGTCGGGGATTTCAGGAGCATCCGGTGTTGTGGGATCATCTGCACACGCCGTCATAGCTGATATGCATAGGATTATGGCATAGGTTAGTATCGTTATTATCGAAGAGCGTTTCGTCATAAGCCGTTATTTAGAATCATTCCATACAAAATACAAAGATAATAAATAATCGCCTTTCAGACAATAAAAAAACATCGCCAGCCCTGTTATAAAGCATGTTTTCTGCGTGATTTTTTTGACAAAAAGACAGAAAGACAGATGGTTGGGGATGATTTATGTTTTTATGTCTGATGTTTTGGGCAAGTGGTGCTATATTTTTTGACAAAAAGACAGATGGTTGGGGATGATTTATGTTTTTATGTCTGATGTTTTGTGCGAGCGGTGCTATATTTTTTGACAAAAAGACAGATGGTTAGGGATGATATTTTTGTTTTTATGTCTTTATGTCTGATGTTTTGGAGGGATTTGGGCGTTTTTTTGTATAGATTCTTGTAAAAAACACCGCAGCCCGAGTGGTGCGAGCTGCGGCGATGGTTTTTATTGTGTGGTGATGGAAGCTCTCAGTCTGCCGATTCCTCTACATCTTCGATCTCGATGAGTTCAGACATCGGGATATGGGATGTTGATGTTGATCCAACGTATGCAGCAAGGCCGATGCCTAAGGCAAAGATAATGACGATGGCGGTGATTATGGCGTAGGTTGTTTTTTTCATTGCTGTGGGGTTATTTTTGATTGTCAAGATACTGTTGATACATTTCGGAGAGTTGTGCAGGGGTGATGTCGAGCATTGCGAGCTGACGGAAAACCGCCTGTACGCCATCGCCGAGCACTTCGCGGCGACGCAGCTCGATAACTTTCTGCCTGGCATCTGGTGACGCGAAGAAGCCAAGGCCACGTTTGTTATATATTATTTCCAGGCCGGCGAGATAGTCGTAGGCTCGCATGACGGTGTTGACATTGACTTCGACCAGCGCCGCGTATTCTCGCACCGACGGGATGCGTTCATCGGGAGTGAAAACTCCTGTCAGCACCTTGTCGCATATATCGTCGGCGATCTGAAGGTAAATAGCTTTTGTGTTGTTATTAAAATCTATCATGTGAGGAGTTTATAAGCGTTCGATTATTTCACTTTCTTTCATTCGGAAGTATGCCGTGATATAACAGAATACTGTCCAGCAGATGGGTGCGATTATTACCACTTTACCAACTATATAATTAGCTTCAGGAGTCACTAAGCCCTCTGGATTTAGAGCGAGAAAAGTATTTGAAACTGCCGTGAAAAATGCGACGGTCAGTACCGCAATGACGCCTGCAGTCTTAAGAAACGCATTTTTAGGAGCAACGGTGCTTCCGAGGACAAAGGTAGCCTGAGCGGTCAACAACCCGACATAAAGCATGAACCCCTCATTGTCACGTTGCGGAAATTCCGACGGCAAGACGTAATGTAGACCTGGTAGATCGCCATAATAAGCTTTCGTGATAAGTACACGCAGTCCCTCGGCGATGGCAAAAGAAGTTAAAAACGCAATTGCAACGCCGACCACATATATCAGCCAACGTGAGATATATTTCTCTAAGGTTGAAGATGGCGACATGAGAGTGTTGAGCCTATTGCCATTAGTAGTCATATCTTGCATAAACAATGATGCTCCAAGGGTAAGGGTCAAAAAACCGAAATTACAAAAAATCATGTAAGCTGCCCCGGATTGATTATTTACATAGTTATGCGTGTTGGGGTTGTTGACTATATATAGCATTACGCTCAAAGTGGCAATCAGCACCACCCATTTCAGCAGCAAACTGCGCCCGTCGAGGATCAGCTCGCGTTTGAGACAATTGCAGAAACGTGTACAATCGAATATTTGAGATTGTTTTTTCATGACTGCAAGCTTATAGGCGTTCGATGATCTCACTTTCTTTAAACCGGTAGTAGGCGGTGATGTAGCAGAAGACTGCCCAGCATAGCGGTCCGAATTTTAAAATGTCAAGTAGGAGTTCTATAGCCTGCTCGTTAGGCCAGAGGCAACCCGGCTTATGAGCAATATTATAGACGTTTATCCAGACTATAATCAACGCTATTGCCAACAGGATAAGCACACCGGAGGTTTTGATAAACGAGTTTTTAGGCATGATGGTGCTACCGAGCACGTAGGTCGCCTGAGCCGCAATCATAAAACCCCATAGATAATACCAGTGCTCGGCCTGTGACTGGATTTCGAAGACACTGATATATCTCAGTCCGTTGACATTGCCGTAAAAAGCTTTAATGATCAGCAGGCGGAAAAATTCAGCGATAGCAAATGAGACAACAAATGCCACCGTCACGCAAATCACGCAAATGACAATGCGGCTGAGATATTTTTCCAAATTTGAGGCGGGCGACATCAGCGAGTTGAGGCGTGTGCCTGCCGAAGTCATGTTTTCCATGAAAAGTGACGCTCCCAGCATACAGAATATGAAGCCGCAGAAGCGGAACATGGTGTATGAGCCGGCGAGTTGAATGTTTTCATAATCAATGTCGTAAGCATATCCAATGATTGTTTCAATCGGTTTGGTGACAAAATAGACCAGCAGGGTGGTGACGGCGATCATCAGCAACAATCTGAGCAACCATCCGCGCCCGTTAAGGGTGAGGTCGCGTTTGAGGCAGTTGCCAAAACGCGTCATGTCAAATGTTTGAGATACGGTTTTCATTGTTGGTTGCGGTCTTGAGGATTTGTGAATAATTGTGAGATGATGTCACGACGGGTTGTGGCGAGTTCGAAAAGGCTTTCGAGGTTGACCTCGGTGTCGTATGCTCCGTCGTTAGGTATGATGATCTGAGCGTTGCCGAGACCCGGCTGAGCGACGAGTGCGCGGTCGATAAGGCTGCGGTCGGTGGTGTTGAGGAAGGCGAGCTTGGCAGTGATGGCGTTGATTGACTCGTTGAGCAGGAGGTGGTGATTGTCCATGATGATGACGTGGTCGAGTATGCGGTCAATGTCACGCACCTGGTGGGTGGAGATGATTATGATGCGGTCGTCTGACGCTGACGAAGCGATAAAGCGACGGAAGGCTGCCTTGCCGGGGATGTCGAGTCCGTTGGTCGGCTCGTCCATAAGCAGAAGTGAGGTGTTGCACGCGAGCGCAAAGCTCATGAAGATCTTTTTCTTCTGACCCATAGAGAGGGTTGACAACTTATACCGGGCTATGTCGCCTACCTCGAAGGTGGCCAAGTGGCGATGAAGGTCTTCAGCCGAGAAGCGAGGATAGAACGGAGCGTTCATCTTTACATAGCTGTCGAGCTTTACGGGTGGGAGAGTCAACTCTTCAGGCACAATAAAGATATCGCTGAGTGTTTCGGGCAGGCGAAGACGGGTGTTGATGCCTTTAAAATCAACTTGACCGCTTTTCGGGGTCAGAAGACCGGAGATAAGGTAGAGGAGAGTGGACTTTCCGGCGCCGTTAGGCCCAAGAAGGCCATAGATGCCCCCATCGTTGATTTTGAGAGAGAAGTCATCCACAACCGGCTCTCGGCGACGTGGATATGTGAATGAAAGATTTCCAACGTTTAACATGATGTTGTTTTTTAATAGATTGTAATATGATGTAGATTGTAGATTATCAGAGGACGCAAACCAGGATGATGACGAGGGCTGCGAGAAATGTTGACGCGAAGCCTGTCGAGATTGGGTAGGATGTTATTGGATTCATAATGCGATGGTGTATTAGTGAACTATTACGCCGCAAAGGTATGACACTTTTTGGAAACGGCAAAACTTTTTACGGAAATTCTTCAAAAAAATATGGTAAGCAGGAGTGAAATAAGGGAGGCGATGCCTGTTTTTTTATGCTCGCCTCCCTCGCTACAAACTGTCTGATTTAATTCTTCATTCTAACATTGTAATAAAGCTGCCTAACTTTTATGTGTGTATGGTTTCATAGCTTATGCCGTTTTATCATAATCGATATAGGTAGATTATCAGAGCGCATTGTTAATCACACCGCAAAGTTAGAGCAAATGTTACATTAAATTCTCAACATTTGTTGATAACTGCTCTTTCGGTTATATATAAATTCACTTGTTAAGTAAACGCGTTAGCGCATACCCGGCTGTAGCCGAGTGACTTTTGAATAGCCTGCGGCAAATTGAGCGTTTAGCTCAATGCAGCCACAGGTTGACGAATAGTCCACCCGATAGGTTCCGCGTTTAGCGGGACAACTTTTCCCTGGTCAGATTATTTTCTTATATTTGCAATCATAGGGATCTCATCATGTTGTATATATGGCAAATACTTATACAAAGATATTTTTTCATATCGTTTTCGCTGTTAAGGGACGTGAATCGCTGTTGCCTCTAACCGAACAGCTAAGGGTGCATAAATATATGGAAGCCACGCTCCGTAATATGGGACAGACCCCGATTGCCATCGGTGGTGTTGAGAATCATGTCCATATCCTTATTGAATTCAAGCCCAACATATCAATATCCGATATGGTGAGAGATCTTAAGACATCTGTGACGAAAATGATTAATTCCAAGCATCTTGTGGCATATCAATTTGCATGGCAACGAGGATACGCGTGTTTTTCATATTCTCCATCCCAGATAGATAGTGTCAAAAAATATATTCTTAATCAGCCAATGCATCATAAAAACATTTCTTTACGTGAAGAAATGAAGATTACCTATGATCGATTCGGCATAGAGTTTGATGAAAAGTATATTTTTGAAGAGTGAGAAGTTGTCCCGCTAAACGCGGAACTTTTTTAGTATGATGCTACATTTATCCTGTGGCTGCATTGAGCTAAACGCTCAATTTGCCGCAGGCTATTGAAAAGGTGCCCAGCTACGCCGGGCTTGCGCTAACGCGTTTATAGTTGCAACTATATTTTCTTCTTCTTCTTCTTTAACTCTTGAACACGCTTTTGCGAAGGCGGCTGAGGTGGGTCGGGGTGATATTGAGAAATGAGGCGATGTCTTTTAATGAGAAAAGTGAGAAGATGTCGGGGTGGCTGCTTATCAATTCATTGTATCGTTGTTGCGGCGACATAGTGTAGAGCGCTACAT
>CAMWNL010000040.1 GCA_947175585.1 uncultured Bacteroidales bacterium
GATACAGGACGGAACCGAAGAAATCGCGTGGGGAACTTGGATTGCCTGACGACGGAAATACACTTGTCGTGATGTGCGCGGCGCGTCTTGATGATACTATTAAAGATTTACCCTCAGCAATAGCCGCGCTTAATATCTGTGGCAAGGACGTAGGCGTGACAGCTGTATTCTGTGGCGATATACGTAAGCCACAACTTTTGGACTCATTGAAAATTCCATATGTCCATCTCGGAAATATCACTGATGCTGATAGGCTCGCCGATATTTATGCTCACTGTGCAGCCGTCATCTCAAGTTCACAAATCGAGTCTTTACAATAAACACTTATTGAAGGGATGGCTGCCGGAGCTGTTCCGGTGGGATTTGGAGGAGACGGTCGAGATGAAATAATTGACCATCTCACGACCGGATATCTTGCCCGTAGAGGTGACACCGGTGATTTCGCCAAGGGTATCCGCTGGGCATTGACGGCCGGGATTTCACGGGAGGCTCAGCATCAGGCTGCCACCGCTCGCTTTGACTCGCGGATTATAGCCAGACGTTATATAGACTTGTTCAACCGTATATTAAAATGAAGAAGAAAACCATTTGGGATATGAATCGTCCGTCGGTCGAGGACTTCCGTCAGCGAGAGAAAATGCCGCTGACTGTTGTTGTCGACAATGTACGTTCACTTAATAATATAGGATCAATCTTTCGAACATCCGACGGTTTCGCTGTCGAGCGAATTATGCTCTGCGGTATTTCGGCCACGCCTCCGTCACCTGAAATTCATAAAACGGCTCTCGGAGCTGAAGAGTCGGTCGAGTGGAGCTACTATCCGACGACCGCAGAAGCGATCAATGAATTAAAGTCACATAATGTCGCCATCTGTTGCCTGGAGCAGGTCATTGACAGCGTTGCGTTGCAAGACTTTCAACCTGATTTCTCCTTAGGTAAAAGGTATGCGTTTGTCGTTGGAAACGAGGTTGACGGTGTCGATCCGGCTGTTGTCGACAGTTGTGATGTCTGTATCGAAATTCCGCAGCTTGGTACAAAACACTCGCTTAATGTTGCCGTGTCAGCCGGAATCGCTATGTGGCATTTCTTTCAATCATATTTGAAATTGAAATTATGAATGATAAATCTATAACTTTTCCACAACCTCTTGCCGAAGGTGATAAAATTGTGTTTTGCTCTCCGGCCGGCACAATAAACTCTGAAAAAGTCGAGAAGGCTGCTGAGGTGCTCAGAGAGCAGGGCTGGGTGGTAGAAATCATGCCTCACGCTTTGGGTAAGTCAGGCAGTTACAGCGGCACAGCTGATGAGCGTTATGATGACTTTAGCCGTGCATTGCTTGATCCGGAGGTTAAGGCTATAATCTGTTCTCGCGGAGGTTATGGAGTGGTACATATTCTTGACCGGCTTTCCGAACTCGATTTGCGGGCTAATCCCAAATGGATAGCCGGATTCTCCGATATTTCGGCTCTGCACGCTTTGATGGCGGTAAACGGCATCGCCAGCATACACTCATCTATGGCGGCACAGCTGATGCTCGGTCCCGATGACGAGGACAATGCTTCATTTTTCTCAATACTCCGCGGAGAGCGTCCGGCCTACACTTTCGATGGTCATGGTTTCGATCGGTGTGGTGTGGCAACCGGTAAGTTGTTGGGTGGTAATGTTGCTGTGCTAGCCGAGCTTATCAGCACTCCTTATGATATAATTAAGCCAGGTAGCATCCTTTTTATCGAGGATATCGCCGAACCAATATATAAAATCGAACGCATCCTCTATCAGCTCAAGATGAGCGGTGTATTGGCAAATCTTAACGGCCTTGTGGTCGGGCAGTTTACGGATTATAAGCCTGATGAAAATCATGGTGATATGTATGAAATGATTCGAGACATGGTTGCCCCCTATGACTATCCGGTCGCCTATAATACTCCGATAGGTCATGTCGACCACAACATACCTTTGATTGAATCGGCACAGGTTACCTTGAAAGTTAGCCCTTCGGAGCGTAATAGCTTGATATTCCATCGTTCTATCTCAGATCCTGACAAATAATCCTATAAATTTTTACCTATGAAAAGTATTTTGCGTTTTGTGACCGCTATATTTGTGTCATCAATATTTGCTCCGGCTGTTAATGCTGATATTCCGACCGGATACTACAATGATCTTAACGGAAAGAAAGACGCTGATCTCAAGACTGCAGCGTTCCATATTATTCGCAATTTTACCAGTGTATCGTCTTATAGTAATCTTCCGTCGTATTTCCGCGTGACCGATGTAAGACCTGAAACGGAATTCTGGTGGGATATGTACTCTGATATGGATGTGAATATCTACATTCAGTTCGGCACATATATGAATCGCGAGCACTCTTTCCCCAAAAGCTGGTGGGGAAGTACCAGTGCCACGGCAACCAATTACAAGGCATATACCGACCTTAATCATCTCTACCCGGGCGAAGCGAAAGCTAACCAGGCCAAGAGTAACTATCCTCTCGGAGAAGTGCGCACCCCTGGGAAATTTGATAATGGCGTGACTAAGGTTGGTGCGCCGGTGGCCGGGCAAGGTGGTGGAGCTGCCTATGTATTCGAGCCTGATGATGAGTATAAGGGTGATTTCGCCCGTACTTATTTCTATATGGTGACATGCTATCAAGACTATAAGTGGGCTACAAACTATATGTATATGCTACAGCAGAATGAATATCCTACGCTTAATCAGTGGTCAATTAATATGCTTCTGAAGTGGGCGCGTGA
This sequence comes from uncultured Bacteroidales bacterium, assembly GCA_947175585.1. Taxonomy (GTDB): domain Bacteria; phylum Bacteroidota; class Bacteroidia; order Bacteroidales; family Muribaculaceae; genus CAG-873. The sequence continues at coordinate 2,754 of CAMWNL010000040.1, forward strand.
AGACGAGGTCAGTGATAAGGAGCGTATGCGCAATGAAGCTGTGTATAGTATTCAGAATAATCGTAACCCGTTTATTGATTTTCCCGATCTCGCTGAGTATATCTGGGGAGATAAAGTTGGAGAGACATTCTATGTGTCATCGTCGGTTACGCCTCCTGACGGAGACGCTATTCTCCATGCGCCGGTGACCGACACTACTGTCGACTTCGGTCAGGTCGCAATGGGTTCTGACGGTAAGGCTTCACTTTTTGTCAGAAGCGAGAATTTCCGTAATCCCATCACGATGTTCCTCTTCAGTGGAGATAAAGATATGTTTAATATTGCCACGACATCCATTCCCGCGAGTCTGTCAAACCGCGCGGATGGATATTGGCTTGACATAACGTATTCGCCTTCATCTGTTGGAATCCATGAAACCAGACTGCAGCTTATCGCCGATGATCTTGATGCAGCTCCGCCGGTGGTGTATCTTCGCGGTGAGTGTCTTGAAAAACCGATACTAACGGCGTGTACAGCTCTTGATCCGTCAGATATAACTGAGACTGATTATAGTGCAAACTGGTTGACACCCGATGACGAAACCGTAGATTACTGGATTATAACAAGAACCAAATATGTTAACGGAGCCCAGGAGTCTGAGGAGATACTCGCTGAAGGTTCTCCGTGGACGATTTCGGGATTTGATACAAGCGATTATGAAAGCTATTCAGTTCAGTCTGTACGTCTCGGCGAGCGCTCACCGATGTCAAATGTTATTTTCGTGCGTCATGCCGGTATATCAGGAGTTGAGATTGACGAACCGTTGACCGTCACCGTGTTCCCGGGTCTCATTCGCTTTGACTGCGCTAATCCTCAGACAGGCTGCCGGATTTATGATATAGCAGGCCGCTTGGTTCAGACTGTCGACCGTATCGAGCGCGACATGGACATCACCATCCCCCTCGGAGTCTACTTCATCACAACCGACCAACACCACACTCCAATCAAAATCGCCATCCGATAGAATGGATGGCGATGGGCGGCAGGTGATAGTGTGCTTGGTTATTTGTGAGTACTGATGTTGTCAATAAAGTGTCAGGCGAGCCGTTCACGACTCGCCTGACACTTTATTGGATAGGATGATTTTTTCGTTTTTACTTCTTTGAAGTTGGTTTCATGTGGGACTTGAAGAAGTTGATGTGAGCGTGATCCCAGTCGGGCCGGGGCACTGCGTGACCCATGTTGGGGTAAATGATAAATTGTTTCGGCGACTTGATGAGGTTATAACCTGCAAAGTTTGTGTGAGGAGGGCAGGTGGGATCTTGGAGACCGACAGCCATTAGCACGGGCACATCAATCATCATGGCGAGATTTTTGATATCAAAATAGGATACATTACGCAGTAACTGTGCTTCGGTGAGGCCTTTTTCGGCTGCAGCGCGGTGATATGTTCCACCAATCCAATCGTTAAGTTTAAAATAGTCGGGGAAGTCATTGAGGAAGGGAATGAAGGGAGCTGCAGCAACGATGCGTTTGTCGAGAGCAGTAGCGGCGAGTGTCAGTCCACCACCCTGACTGCCTCCTTCTGCAAATATGTTTACGCCGTCAAACTGAGGTAGGGTGAACACGAAATCCACGCCACGCACAGCATCCATAAAGGCATTGCGATAGTAGTAATTCTCGATATCGTCGATGTTCTCGGCCATCCATTCGCCGTGGGTGTTGGTTGCGAGATTGAGACCCTGACCACGGATATTCTGCTGGAAATAAATAAACTCTCCGTCATAGGATGGAAGGAAATCGCAGTAGGCCGGACCGGCGCCGTAGCCCATATAATTGATGATGGCGGGGTATTTGCCTTTTTTCTTGGGCAGCATCAGGAAAGCTGTCAGTTGCTCGTTGCCGACTGACTTCATAGTCACTTTATAGGCTTGGCTCTTCTCTGTGTCCTGCTCAGGGAAGCGTTCCATCGCAAACTCAGGCGCGATAGAATCGAGATCAGCACGCGCACGCTGCCAGAATTCAACGATGTCGGGCTGATAGTCGGCCGGAGAGTATATGCGTTCGGGTTCGTAACCGATATTGTATTGAGCGAGCGTCGTTGAGCCGTCGGTGAACACACATTTATAGAATCCCGGTTCGAGATTAAATTTGAAAGACATTGCGCAGCTGTCTCCGGCTGCTATGTCTGCGGTCTGTGACAGATCGTAGACGGGTTGGCCGAAGTCTGTGTTTATGGTCAGAGTGACTGTGCAGTTAGTCTTGTCAGCACCTTTGTTAATGGCTGTGAGGTCAAGTGTCGGTTGAGATGGTGCTACCCACCAGTTGCCGTAAGGTTGGGCGAATTTGTAGTCGATGTCGGCCGCTGAAGACATGGCTGACACTGTCATCGTAGTGATAATGGCAAGAGCGATTTTTTTCATGATTGATGCTTTTTTATTATGTAAAGCGGCGAGGCTGCAAATCGTGGCAGCACGCCGAGTTGTAATCCCGGTGAAAGTGGATGGTCAGCTATGACTTTTCCGGATGCTAAGAGTTTTGAGCGCACGGTAGCGAGCGCAATCTCCGGACAGTTATTGTCGTGGCTGAGATGACAGAGTAATACATGGCTTAACTCGGGCGACGCTATGGTTGCGAGATAAGCAGCTGTATCGGCATTGTCCATGTGACCGATCTGTGAAGCTATACGAGCTTTCAGGTGTTCGCTATACGGGCCGTTTCTCAGCATTTCTGCGTCGTAATTGGCTTCGATCATAATTGCGTTGGACTGACGCATGTAGTAGTCGGCGCGTTCGGTTATGTAACCGGTATCGGTGACGACTGACATCCTCACACCATCACACTCGATTGAATAACCGACGTTGTCAGTGCCGTCATGCGACACCTCGAAGGCTGTAATCGTGAGTCCGGCGAGTTCAAACGGAAATTCTTTGAAAATAGGTGCGTGGTAGTCCTTGATGCGCCGCGATATGCTGTGGCGTCGCAAGAGACCGTTGAGAGTCTTTGGTGTGCAGAACAGTCGCATGTGACGGTTGTAGCGGAGTATCGAATAAGCATATTTGACGTGGTCACCGTGGTCGTGGGTCAGTAGGATGCCTTTGATCTGCGAAGCGTCAATGCCGTTATGGAGTAATTGATCGGTGACGAATTTGCCGTCGACTCCGGCGTCAATCAGGACTCCACCGTTATCATTGCCGATGTATGAGCAGTTGCCGCTGCTGCCGCTGCCGAAGGATATGAAGCGTAAAGCCTTACGGCGTTCGAGGCTGTCAACGTCAATTTCTGTAATTTCTGAGATGTCAGACTTCTGTGGTGTCGTGGCGCGCACGATGATGTCACCGGCAATGTCGGCACGGCTTATGTCAATATCGTCAAAAAGACCCGGAAGGTCATCTAACTGGCGTGACAGGCGTCGGTTGGGTTTATAATCAGACATTGCGCTGAAGTTTAGCAGTAAAGTAGAAATATTGTGGGAATCTTTTCGTAATGGTAGCCGAGGCTCTTCCATTCGGAGAGAGAGCGAGTGATGATAGATTGGTGTGGACCGCTGATGTCGGAAGCTACGCATAGGAGCAGATCGCCGGGAAGACGGCGGCAGAGGTCGTCGATCAGGCGGTTGTTGCGGTAAGGCGTCTCGATGAAAATCTGGGTCTGTCGCTCGCGACGTATGCGCCGCTCCATATCTTTAAGAACATTTGAGCGCTTGGCATCATCAATCGGCAGGTAGCCGCAAAAGGCAAATGACTGGCCGTTGAAACCAGAGGCCATCAGCGACATAATTATACTTGACGGGCCCACCAATGGCACTACTTCAAATCCTTCACGCTGAGCTACGGCAACGAGGTCTGCTCCGGGATCGGCAACCGCCGGGCATCCGGCTTCGCTGATTACGCCGATGTCAAAACCGTCGCGCATAGGCTGTAGCATAGCTGAGACGGCGGTGGCCGCAGTGTGCTCGTTGAGTTCGGTGAAATGGAGTGAGTCGATGTCGATGGAGCGGTCACATGCTTTGAGGAAGCGCCGGGCTGACCGGATATTCTCTACTACAAAATGGGTGACGGTCTTTATTAGTTCGATATTATTATGAGGCAGAACGTCAGCCACGGGAGTGTCGCCCATCGGCACCGGAAATAAATAGAGTTTTGGCATTGGCTGTTAAGCGGATTGTTGTGAAGGATATATATATAAATTGTTCGGCGCCGGAGCAGATGCAATCTGACCCCGGCGCCGAAAATATCGTCAGAGGGACATTAGTTCTCTATGCCCTGAATGAAGTTGAGCGAATGGTTCTTGACTTTGTTGTTGCCGAGAAGCATCTTGAAGGGATCAACAGTACCGATACCCATAGTGCGGTTGAAGCGCTGAGCATATTCGTCGAAAGTGTAGGGACGGCTTTCGTCAGACACAGACTTGACTTCGAAGACAACGATTGAATTGTTTGCGGCAACCGGGCCTACGACTTTGCCTTCGGGAGCACCTGCGATTGCACCTTGAAGCGCGCTTTCGCGGATACCGATAGTGGCAACACGGGGTGAAACGAAGATTACATCACCCTCAGCAACTTCGCCGCCGAAGAGGTTGGCATAGCCTTCAACGTTGTTTGCCTTGCCTGCGAATTCAGCAATGAGAGCTTCGCCGGCCTTGTTGACGGTAGCTTTGTGTTCGAGGTCAGCATGAACTGAGGGGGCGTTCCAGGGAAGATAATCGTTATAGATGTCTTTAACGGCGATAGCCATGAGGTAGGTCTGCTTGTTGTCGCCGATGACCGGTGAAACCTGACCTTTCTTAGCGTTCATGACCCATTTTACGGCAGGACGGCTGTCGGGCACGTTTGCGATGTGGGGCTGTGAGGCGCTCACGTTAGCTGAGAGGATGGAGTAGCCGGCCTCGGCAGCATTCTTTGAGAAGTCATCACCGCTTGAGTTTGCTGAGAGGAATGTGCGAATGTCGGTGTTGAGCTTTTCGAGAGTTGCGTTAGAGGGGTCGATTGTATAGTCGATGACTGCGTAATCATAAACTGTGACAGGAGCGAGACGGCGGTTAACCTTGAAGATTTGAGCTACAGGCTGACCCTGAACGGTGTCGGTTAGAGCGGTAGCTGTGCCTAATGAAGCGGCGAGCCATGCGTCGCGGAGACGGTTGTCAATGTTTGCGCCTACGAGTGAAATCCATACGCTGTCCTGACCCTGAGTGTTTTCGGTCGCAACAAATTCTGACCATTTTGCACCGGAGTTGAGTGCATTGACGATGCTGTCAGCCATCGATGCGTCGCGAAGAGCGAGGAATGAGACATTGACTGAGTCAATCTGGTCAGTTGCACCGATACGCTTTGCGAGACGATAAGAGTCACGTGAACGGTTGACAATCTGTGCCTGGCCGTTTTCGGCTTCGGTGATGAAGTCACGGAGCGCGCGGTCAGAGATGCGGGACGCACGCTGGTTTTCGTGATTAATGACGAAGCGGCTGTCGGTGTCGACTGCTGCGAGACCTTCGTTTTCGTTGAGAGCGACGAGAGCGTCTTCTACAGCCTGCTGACCTGCAAGACGATCAGCTGCAGAAGGCTCGATGACAACATAAATGTAGTCGACGTTGCGAGTTTCTTCGTCGATCTTGTATGCGTTCTTTTCTTTATTCCAAAGATTTTTGATGTCAGCATCAGTGACTTTTGCGTCTTCGGCTGAAAGAGTGTTGTAGCCTTTGGTGGCGTATGTGATGTGACGTGTAGAGGCGTTGTCGTTATAAGTGCTCATGGCATCAAGTTCGTTAGCAGTAAAGAGACCCTGCACGAGATGATAGAATTTCTGCTGGAGCATTGCTTCTTCAACATCTTTCTCAGTCTGAGCCCAAGCAGCGCTGAGCTGAGCGGCTACTTCGGGGGGAAGATTGTATTTGGCTGGATTCTTGATGGCGTCAAGCACCGCCTTGCCGTCGATACGGTCGAAGCCGAGATTCTGAGAAATCGAATAGATGAACTGCTGAGCGGCAGGGTGGGGCATGAAACCGGTCATAGCTTCAGAAATCTCGTTGTCAGAGACGCGGATGCCGAGATCTTCGTATTCTTGCTTGAGGAGTTCCTGACCGAGGAGACCCTGAATCATGTTCTGAGCCAATTCGTCATTGTCAACGTTGTTATTGTAGTTGCGAGACTGCTCCTGTGCGCGCTCCATCTGCTGCTGATAGAGAGTATAGTCGATTTTCTTGCCTTTAGCTTCAGCTACGGCTGTGCCGGAACCGAAGTAAGTGCGACCGGAAGTAAGGAAGTCTCCAAGGATAAATGCAAGCAATGCGACGATGATGATCACGAAGAGCAGCACCGATTTGCTTCTGATTTTTTCTAAGGTTGCCATTGATTGTTATAAAGTGTTTGGTTTATATTCTGTGATTGGCTCTAAATAAGCGCACAAAGATAAGATATTTTTGTCATCAAACAAAGCGAAGTGCCGAAATTCTTGTTAATGGCGGCATAATCGAGCGCGGATTATTACGTTGAGATTATGAAATAACAGTCTACGCAGACCGTGGC
>CAMWNL010000041.1 GCA_947175585.1 uncultured Bacteroidales bacterium
ACAAGAAGACGATTATTGTTTGACCGGGAGAGTGATGCGCCGGAGCATTGGTTCCATTATGTCGGAGAGGCGGAGGAATCCGAGGTCGGTGTAGTGGAGTCCGTCGACGGTTGCTTCGTAGTCGTCACCGCCGAAGTTGTCGGAAGTGAGGTAGTGAAGGTTGGGGTCTTTGGCAGCGAGTTTTTCGTATTCGCGTTTCCAGTGAGCGTTGAGGGTTGTCACTTCGTTGTAGGCAGCTTTGTCGAAGCGGATATGGGGGAACTGAGGGTCTTCGACAAAGAGGATGGGAACGGTGGGATGGGCCTCGCGGATGATGTTGTAGAATGGAACGAGGAGGGTGTCCATCTGAGCGTGGTTAATATTGGGAACGCAGTCCATAACAATCAGTCCGGGGTCGGGGATAGCGGCGATGAGGTCGGCTATCACGAGGTCGAGCTGGCCGTTGCCGCTAAAGCCGAAGTTGATGATTTCGCGGTTAAGGCGACGGGTCAGGATGTTGGTGTGAGCCATGCCGGGACGGTTGGCGCAACCGCCCTGAAGCAGGCTTGTGCCATACATTACGATTGGTTTCTCGCGAACCGGCAGATTTACAGCAGGCTGGTTGAAGGCGGCTTCAGGAGAAGTGCCGATAAAGATGCTGTCGATGCCGTCGTAGAGTGGAAGGAAAAGCATGTATTCGCGCATCTCGGGATCCATATTTGAAATCACGCGAGCGGCGGTGTTGTGATTGTTGACGTCGGGACGGGCTGAGTTAACAAAAGTCCAAGTGCCGTCGGGCAGCAGGGTATAGAGGTCGAGACCACGAGTGCCGGTCGGAGTCTGGTGGTTCATCAGACCTTTTTCACGATTATGCCACTTTACAGAAATAAACGGGCTATCAGAGGCGAAGCGGAGCGACATGCCTGCAGAGTGATGACCGAGCCACCAGAGGTCGGGACGAAGAACTTTGGTTTCGAGTGAGTCGGGGATGCGCTGATAGCGGCAAGTGGTTACGGCATCATCAACACCTTTGCCGAGCAGTGGGAGCTGATCAACGGGATGCCAGACCATGTCCTGAGCAGCTGCCGAAAGTCCGGCGGCTGCAAACAGAGCAGCTAAAATTATCTTTTTCATTTTTTTCGTTTTTTATTAGGTTTATTATTGGTGGGTTTATTAACTACGGGTTCGGGAGTCGCAACTTTTTCGTTAAGCGGAAGAGCGATGCGCTCGACTATCGGCTGGAGCAGGTCAGCGAAACGTAGGAAACCGAGGTCGGTGAAGTGTATGCCATCGACTGTAGCCTCATTATCTGTACCGATCAGATGGTCGGCAGGGAGATAGTGGAGGTTGCCATATTTTGCGGCGAGTTTCTCGTAACGCTCTTTCATCATGGCATTGCGTGTGTCGACCTGTTTGCGCGCGGCGTGATCAAAACGTTTGTGAGGGAAATTGGGGTCCTCGATAAAGAGGAAAGGAACATCGGGATGAGCCGAACGGATGATTTCGAAGAACGGAATCATGAGTGTGTCAATCTGCTCCTCGTTAACGTTAGGAACGAAGTCAAGAACGATAAGGCCGGGATCGGGAACAGCGGCAATCACTCTGGCAATCTCAAGGTCGAGCTGACCGTTGCCGCTGAAGCCAAGATTGATGACCTCGCGGTTAAGACGGCGCGCGAGAATATTGGTGTGAGCCATGCCGGCGCGATTGGCGCAGCCTCCCTGAAGGATGCTTGTGCCATACATGATGATGGGTTTGTCGGCATGGAAAACATCTGAAGGCTGGAGGAGCAGGGCGTCTTCGTCAAGACCAATGTAAAGGCTGTCGACACCATCGTAAAGAGGGAGGTAGAGGAGATATTCGCGCATGACAGGAGTCATGTTTGAAATGACGTTGGCCTGCGAATCATGACTATTGACATTGGGACGGGCAGAGTTGACGAATGTCCAAGTGCCATCGGGCATGAGAGTGTAGAGGTCAAGACCGCGAGAGCCTGTCGGGGTCTGATGATTCATCAGAGTTTTGAACGGAGAGTGCCATTTGACATCGACTCTTCCGGTCTTGGCTGCAAAACGGAGAGCCATGCCGGCTGAATTACGTCCGAGACCGGCTAAAGCACCGTTGCGGACGGTGTGGAGCAGAGAGTCGGGGATACGTTGGTAACGGTTAGATGTTGAGGCGTCATCAACAGCCTTGCCAATAAGGGGAAGGCTGTCGGCCGAGTGCCATTTGATCTGACCGGCTGCATTGGCTGAGAGGACAGCTACTGCGATAATAAGGGATGATATTATCTTTTTCATTGCAAAATGTGATAATTATGATTTTGATATCAAGTACGCCAGAACCACTTAATCTTTGTGAAGAAGGCGGCTGTGAAAATAGCAAGGGATGTGACGATGAAACCGTGGAGGAATCCGAGGAAGGGAGATTGCTCGAAGAATCCAAGTGTGAACGAGTCACCGATATGGCAAAGGTTGAGCACCGGCATCACGAACAACTGAGCGGCAACGTAGGCGATCATCGGATTTTTGCCGGAGAGGGCGAATGGAGCCGTGATTACACGAGCGCGGTAGATGTCACAGAGGATTACGAAGAAAGCGAGACAGTAGCATGCGAGACCTGAGGTGATGAAGTAGTAGTTGAAAGTAGAAGGGTCTTTTCTAACACCACCGTCAAATGCTTCGAATACGAGCCCAAGCATAAGAAGGTAGCCGCCGAGGGTGACGAGTTTGCCAAGGAATTCGGAAGCTGAGGGCATGAATGAGACGAGGATGCGGATGGCAAGCACGAGTGCAAGGCTAACAAAGAAGTTGGCAAGCAAGATGCGATCGAAAAGCATCCAGACATTGAGTCCGATGATCAGGGCTGACAGGAAGCAGACAACGGCAGTCGCCCAATTAGCCTTGAAGTGGTTTGTTTCGCCGCTTTTAGAACACTGGATGATCCAAGAGCGGAGGTATTCACCGGCAAAGGTACCGGGAATGATGATGAACAGATATTTCAAAAAGTCGAAACGATAGAGCCAGGGCAGAGGAGACCAATTGAAAACGTACTGTTGCCAGGTGCCGTCGAGATTTTTGCAGAGAATGATGCCCATGAGGAGCGGTAAGACCGCAACACGAGCCCAAGGGCGATGCATGGTGAGAATATAGATAATTGTTCCGAAACCGGCCATGTTGGCGAGCACGAGGATGATAATGTTGCTGCGGTAGAGGTCAATTTCACCTCCGTTACGAGTGTCAACCCAAATCATGATGGCTGTGGCAATGGCTACGCCTATCCAGTGGATAGCGCGACGCACCCAGGGATTGAGATTCCAGGGTATGCGGAGATATATGGCGAAAAGGAGTAGGAATCCGCAGAGGGTGATAAGCCAATCGGAAACTCCGGCAGGTTCACCGGCCGCGAGCGCCCATGGATTGATGTGGTAAAGGAAAAGGGCAAAGTAGGCGAGTTTGATAAAACGCCAGATAGAGTCGATTATAAGACGTCCTTTGCCGGCACCACGCTTGATGCGCGAGCCGATAGCAAAGGGATAAGCCGCACCCATAGAGAAGAGGAAGAAGGGGAAGACGAGGTCAACCCAAGTTATACCGTAGACAGACGGGTCAAAAGTGCCTGTCGGTGGTGGACACTGTGCGTGGGCCATCCATGCCGGAAGCACCCATGTCAGGATGGAGCCTGAAAGGACCATCATGAAGATTGCGAAACCTCGCAGTGAGTCAAGAGACTCAGCTCTCAGATTTTTCATTGGTGAATGATTGTAACGGTTTATTTTTCTAATTGCGATTCGTAGACTTTGCCGAAACGGTCAGTGGCACGAATAGTGATTTTTGCATCCTTGTTGACCGGAGTGGCGCGATAGAGGTGAGAAGTGTTGTGCGGGCCAATCCATGAATAGCGGAGTTTGCTACGGTCGGCTGTGCGTTCAACAGCGAGGGGGTCTTTGCCTTCGTACTGAGTCATCTCGCCCATGAGTTTTCCGTCTTCGAACCATTCGATTTTCCAAGCATTGTCAGCATTCCAGGCATTGACAATGATGTCATCGGGGAAGTCTTTAGATGCGCCGGGAGCGTAGCTTCTGAACTGATAGTCGCGATCGTGGCCTTTGCTCTTGAAATACCATTGTACGTCAGAACCGTCGACGGTGTAGACTCCATAACCCTGGGGTGTGCCGTCGGCGCAGAGGTCAATGTCCCACCACATGCCGCATGATCCGGGAGTGTTGTGTTCGTAAGCACGGTCGCTGAACTCAGTGTTGTGGGTTGTGTGCATGTGGCCTGTGATGAAATGAGTATTGTAAGGCTTCATCATCTCAATAAGGTGACGGGCGTTGACTGTCTGTTTAGAAATAGATGTGCCGTCGTAGCGGAATGGTTGCGGTTCGGGGTCGAAGGCGAGAGGAATGTGCATGAACATTACGACGGTCGAACCTTCGGGGACGTAGGAGAGGTCCTGTCGGAGCCAGTCGAAAGTCTCTTCGTCGACGTAGCCCATATAGAAGTAGTCACGACCGATGTAGAAAACGTTGTCAATGGCTATATAGTGGACGTCACCACGATTGAACGAGTATTTGGTCGGGCCGATATTTTTTTCGTAACGAGCCTTTGATGTCTCGTGAGTAGAGCCTCCATACTGCATGTCGTGATTGCCGTTGATTATGTAGATGGGAAAACCGAAGCCTGAGCGGTGGCGGAGGCTTGACTCATAGAGTTCGGGATGGTCACCGACAACGTCGCCGCAATCGATGCCGAATATGTCAAGTTTTTTGAACTGACTGAGATGCTCGCGAGCATCTGCGACCTGTTGGTCAAATATGCCGAGTTCGTCTTCATTAACGACCTGGATGTCGGCCTGAGTCATGAAGACGTGTTTTTTATCGTCTTTTTTGTTTTTAATCAGCTCGAAGCTGTAGTCGGAACGTCCGTCTTCAACGGGGATGAAGAATGTCGGGCGGTTGTATTGGTCAACACCGGGCAGGTAGCCGGCAGGTGTAGAGACTGTGATGTTGGTGGCGCGGTCATTTTTCTGGAGGGTGTAATGACCCTGAGCGTCGGTTGCGACACAGTTGTAACCATCAGACACGACAACATTGGCAAGCGGTTTTTTACCGCAGGTGACTGTGCCGGAAATAGTTTCAGACATGCCCCAAGCAAAAGCGTTGAGGCTTATGGCAGAAATCGCGAGGGAGAGGAAAAGTTGTTTGATGTTAGTCATAAGGACTTTAAAGACTTTAGGGAGTTTAAGGAGTTTATTGTTATAAAAGCACAAAAAGCTTGAAAGAGGTGTCTTTCAAGCTTTTTGTGATGGATAAATTTTAGCATTATAGAAAAATGGAGCCAATTGGCAGGTGAGGATTATTTCTCACCGTATTTTTTATTCCAGTCAGCAACGTAATTATTGTTACCGTCGCTTATTGCTTTCCATTTTTCAGGATCGATTTTGAGATGGATCATGTCGAACAGGAAGTAACCATCGCAGGCATTAATACATGCGTCGACAGAGTTTTGGATAGCGTCAAGGATTTCGCTTTTTGAGTATTTAACCGAAGAGCCGGTCCAACGCCAATCGACGTCAGGGCCACCCACAACAAGGGGACAATCGTTACCGATCTTAAGTTTGCCCTGGCTACAGAAACCTTGCATTGACCATTCGCCTGTACCATTTACTGCAGTCGGGTTGGCGTAGGCGCCAAGCAAAATCTGATCCATTAACGCTGCATAACCATATTCGCTAAAGCGAGCGGTAGCCCATTTATGGTTTGCAACTGCATTATAACGTTTGGAAGCCCAGTTCACACCAGTGTTGTAGTATGAGTTGTACCATGCACCAACGTAAACGCCGAAGATGATATCAGGATTAACAGACTTGACAGCTTCGCGAGCCTTTTCCATAAACTCATAAATAACCTTGGCGCGGTATTCCAACCAAAGTTTTGTGTACTGAGTGTAGTTTGAACCAAGCACAGCGTTGGTAGAACCTTCCGGAAGAATATCAGTCGGCCAGTTAGCGACTTTTGAACCAATATATTCTTCAAACTGCTTACGGCTGAGATCAGAGAAATCAGAGTAGAGGTCGTTGTATCGGCCACGGTCAAGGACGATACCGTCAATGTCGTATTTTGCGAGGTCTTTAAGCAGGTTGCAAAGATACTCTTGAACTTCGGGGTTAGCCGGGTTGAAGAATTTTTCATTTTCGGCAGGCATGTCAAGGACATTGGTCGGTTTACCGTTATTGTAACGGTATGTTGCCCATTCTCTCTTATCGGCGTCGCGGAAGAGGGGACCTGCAGGATTAATAGATGCACTACCGTCAATCGGACCGCCGTTGGCTACGCCACCAGTCATGGTATTGAAGCCAGCGTGGATTTTCAGGCCGAGTTTGTGACCTTGATCAATAAACTCCTGAAGATAGTCCCAACTGCCGTCGAAGTAGAATGTTTTTCTCGAACCACCGCCGATGGGCCATGCGTTGTATGACTCGACGAGTTGACAGTAAGATGACTTGTAAAGGAGATCGCCTGTTGTTGAGCGAACGTCGACTACAATGTCTGTGAAGCCTGCGTCCTTAGCCAGTGCGAGATCACGGGCGATAGTGCTTTTATCAGTGAAAAAGTCCTGAGAGTTGGAAGAAGCATCAACCCAGATGTAGCGAGGTTTCAGGGGAGCGGGTTCGGATGTGGGTTCATCGTCTTTGATTTCCCAATGCTTGAGACCGTCATCGTCGCTACTGCAAGAATGGAGAGACATTAATCCCACCACCATAGCGGTGGCGAGATTAATGTTGAGGAATGTTGATAATTTCATTTATAAAGAAAGTCTTAATAAATAATTGAGGGAGCAAATTACATATCGAGGCAGTCAACTTGAACGCAACCTACATATCCGTTTGCAAAGAGGAAATAGATGTATAAGTAGACTCCGTTGGCGGCAACTGAAAATTTAACGTCACTACCGTTTCGAGCGAGACCTGTCGCGCCACACAGCAATGCACCATAGTTGTTGATAAAGTTCAGACCACTTGTGCCGAAATCAACAGGTGAAGTTGCGAGGTCGCCGGTGGTAAGGTCGTAAACGTAGATGTTATCGTCACCACCCCAAGTGAATGTGTTGATCGAGTTGTGAACTGCATACTTCATGTGGTTGAACTCGATGACGTCAACTGCGTTGATGACCCAGTTAGAAGATACGACGCGAGAACCCTTAGAAGTAATTGTGTTAGAAGCACCATTTACGTATGCAGCACCACGATTGGCAGTCTCTTCATCAGCAAACTTCATGTATGCGCCAGTGATGTAGTCACCGTTGGGGTTAGAAGGATCAACATAAGCAACGTCAGCGTTACCCCAGCAAGTGCCCTCATAACCGGTCACGTGAATCTTTTCAGGTGTCTGGCTCTGGAGAGCACCGCCAGTCACAACCCAACGGAAGAAGTCAAGACCTGAACCGTTGACTGTAGCTGTGATGATTGCATCGCCGTCAAGGTCACCGACAACTGAAAGCTGATCACCAACGTTTGAGCCGGCAGCGTATGAAATAAACTGCTCTATAGCACCATCGAGGCCTTTCTTTTTCCAAACGGTGATTGTGCCGCCGTTGTCTTTAGAGAAGTTTGAAATAACGATGTTGTTATTGTTGTCAGACGTCATGCGGTAATTATTAAGGTAGCCAGCTGCGCTTGAGCCGATAGAACTGAGGTCAATTGTGCCTACCTTTTCACCGGTCTTTGCATTAACATAGATCGGATCTGCAAGACCAACTTTATTGATTATCACGTAGTCACCTACAACAGCCAGACCTGCGGCAACGTCAGTTACACCAGTGCCGTTAGCATAACCGTAGTCAGTGAGTTTTTTAGCCCAACGAACGGTCGCACGTGTGAAATTAGCACCTGAAGGAATCAGAGTGGGTTCGCCTTTAACAGTCTTATAGACGCGCTTGTCCACGCCATTTTGAGCAGTTACGGTAAATTCCTGTTCCTGATCGAAGTTGATCGCTGTCACACGTGGGTCGGGAGAAATCGTAGCACCGTGAGACATGATAATTTCAGCATTCTGCTCACCGATTTCGTCGGCAGAGATCAGAGTGATGACGTTAGTCTGAGCGTTAATAGCTCCAGAGAGACCAAGCGCATTGATGGAGAAGTCAGTAATCTCACATTCGCGACTCTTGCGGATTTCGCTTGTGATAGTGTATTCTCTCTTATCGCCGTCAAGACCGGTCACTGTAATGTGGTGGTCCTTAGTAAGGTCGAGCCATGTGAGTTCAGGCTCAACAGTGCTGCCATTCTCAAGATTACACTGAACTCTTACGTGGGTAAGGTCATTTTCTTCAAGATGACTGTCAGACATCGGAGGATAAGTATAGGGGAATACGATATTGATTATGCCTGTGGCATAGTCAATTTCAGCAGCGAATGAGTTGCTGGGGCTATCATCGTTGTAGAAAGACGCGGTCAACGATAGAATATTCTCATCGTGGTGTTCAGGCGTAAACTCATACGGATCCTGGCAAGCAGAACCGCCAAAAATAATGGCAGCTGCAGACAAGAAGGATAAGATTTTTGTTTTCATTTTTTTTAACTGATTTATTAAGTGAATAAGGTTGCGATTATTTCCAGTTATCGTACTGTTCGATGAGGTTGTTGTTATTCATCTCAGTCTGTGGAACAGGAAGGATATAGCACTTATCGCTGTAATACAGAGTGTTATTGTCAACCTCAACGTAGTAGTACGTACCGTTACTTATTTTAACGCCATGACGACGGTAATTATTGTATTCGGTTGCACAAAGTCTCCAGCGAACCATGTCCCAATAAAGCTGACCTTCGAAAGCGAGCTCAATCTTACGTTCGTTGCGATAGTCATCGAAGAAGGCTGTGCCTGTTGATGTTTTTCCAGGAAGACCAACACGAGCACGAACACGGTTAAGAGCACCACGGGCATCGTCCATCTTGTTAAGATTGTAAGCGGCTTCAGCAAAGTTGAGAAGTACTTCGGCGAAACGGAGTTCAACCCAAGGTTGATCGCTTCGAACACCAACAACGTCAGTCATATCTTCGTTGAGAAGCTTGCGAACAAGGTAGCCGGTGCAGGTGT
>CAMWNL010000042.1 GCA_947175585.1 uncultured Bacteroidales bacterium
TTATCAGACTGTGTTCAAAGCTCATTCCCGGACCAAAGTTATACGTGATCTTACGATAGCCGAGGTGATATTGCAGTTAGCAATGCTGGCCGTATGCTATCGCATGAGTGCAACTGTGATTGCCTACACCCAGACAGTCCCGGCTCTCCTGATACTTGTCGTATACGTTCCGTTATATCTTCGTCGCGAGGGCATCAGCTTTTCAACCTTTGTAAACGAGATTTTCAAACCTCTACTGTTGCCGGTGATCGTGCTTGCTGTGACAGTGTTCGCTACGAGATTCTGGGCAGTATCAATCAACAGTTTCATTGCGCTTGCAGCAGTGTCGGCGATTTACGCCGCTATACTCATTGCCGTCTGCGAAATGTGGAAACCTGAATTCTATATAGATCTCCGTGCGCGACTAACTAAAAAACCTAAGAATTAATGACCGACGACGCTACAAATATTATTGCTGAACCTAATATTGAGCGCAAGCCCCTCGACCTCTGCTGGAGCGACTACAAATGGCCGTTGCTATTCCTGCTGTCGATGTCGATGATGGGTCTGCGTTTTCCGTTAGGCTATCTTCTTGTGCCGATAATACTCATCAGCCGCTTCAGGGCCGACCGCTATGATTTTATGATAATGATTACGCTCTTTTTTGGCGGTTACGGGTTAATCGGAGAGACTACACTGCCGGTAAAAACAAGTGATATTGCTTTGGCAGTATCTGTATTCGGAGTCATTGTATTTAAGAAAAGCCCATTAGTAAAGAAAATGTTAGGATTGCTATTGTGTTATGCGGTAATCCTGGTTTTTCTTGCAACATTCAGTGAAGAAAGTATGATGATTCAGATACGAACTATCCGCGGATACCTGTTCTTTATATATTTTATCGTGCCATTAATGATATTTGCCGGACGACGGTTTGATATCATTTCATTCTTCGGGCACTTAGCTCCATATCTCATAATTATTTGTTGTTTTTACGTGATAGATGGCTTTATCATCAGTGGTCATATCTTGCTGCCTAATGTACATATTTGGGAGGACCATTTTTCATATTTCTATTCGCCGACCATTTATGGAATAGGCTTTTTCCCACGAATATATCCACAGGCTATGTTCATACTGTTACTTGGTATGTATCCATTTGCTCGCGTCTATAAATTAGGCGGTTTTCATTGGGTAGTTATGATTCTCGCACTTTGTGCCACCAGGACATTCTCTATTATTTCCGGTCTGATAGCCACATACGTTATGTCAATGCCAAACTTTAAGAAGGTTATAAAATATGGAATATTTGGCGTTTTATTTATAGGATTCCTTTATGTAATTGATATATTCCTCCCAAAGAACGCAGAGACAGGAGAGAGTACAATGCGAATTTACTCGTCGCTTCAACAGGTCTTTAATGTTGGAAATATACAAGATGACGAAGATTTGGCCGAGTTGGGTACCGGCCGTATGGCTCAAGCACTTCCAAAACTTGAATTGGTATCTGAAATGAACAAAGAGGCCGTAGGCTTAGGATTTCTACATGAAGAACTTACTACAAATCCTAAATATATAATTGACAACTTGTACTATACAGATACATCGCGGTCAGAGGAAGTTGCAACGGGTGTGGAGATAGAACCGGTTCAGGTGTATCTATCGTGTGGTTATATTGGGTTGACTGTGCATCTCCTATTTTTATTTTTGACATATCTTTTTATAAAGAAATATAGGTATTCATACTATTATCTCTCCGTGTTATTCGGATTTTTTTGGATAGGGTTAGCGGGTTTTGCTCCACTAAACAGTCACCTCGGTCTTATCTTATGTAGTCTTGCATTCTCAGTAGTAGTGCTTGATGAGAAGAGTAGGAGTGAAGTTGTGACTGAATAAAAGACATAGACATGAAGATTGCGCACGTTATATGCTCTCTTTGTACAGGAGGAGCGGAATTAATGCTCATAGATATTTTAGACAAGCAGGCAGATCATGGACAGGATGTGACGCTTATCGTGGTTAATAAACAGTATGAACAGTCACTAATCAACAAGTTGCCGCAACATATCCGAACGATATTCATAGATAGACCGGAAGGATCGAAAAATCCATTCTGGCTTTTAAAGCTAAACTATGTTTTGCGCAAACTTAAGCCTGAAATAATCCATTATCATCATGACAAGGCGGCAGGAATGAGTTTCAGGTTGTTTGACGGGGCGAAGACTATAGCAACTGTTCATGACACAAAAATCAATCTAAAGTATTATTTAAATCTTGATGAGGTATGTTCAATTTCAGAATCAGTGCAACAGGATTTAATGTCAAGATATGGTATTGAGTCTCCGGTGGTATATAACGGAATAGATACTGACTTGATCAAGCGCAAAGAGTTTCAACAGCATCATAGCAAAACTCAATACTCTATTGTGCAAGTGAGCCGTCTAAATCATGGAAAAAAGGGCCAGGATCTTTTGATTGATGCAGTCGCTAAATTAATAGATGAAGGTTTTGATATCGGTTTGAGTTTAATCGGTGTCGGTGAGTCGGAGCAATTCTTAAAAGAAAGGGCAGTAACTTTGGGGATAGAGCATGCTGTTAATTTTCTCGGACTCAGGGACAGAAATTATATTTATGAGCATCTTCAAGATTACGATTTGTTGGTCCAACCTTCGCGTTATGAAGGTTTTGGATTAACAGTAGCAGAAGCTATGATAGCAAAAGTGCCGGTACTTGTAAGTGACATCGAGGGTCCGATGGAGGTTATAGGGAACGGACTATACGGACGCTCATTCAGGACAGGTTCTGTAGATAGTCTTGTCGATTCGCTTAGGTCTATTTTTAGAGATTATGATTCCGTCAGACGGATTGCAGAACACGAAGCTTATAATCATGCTTTGTCTTCGTTTGATATATCAGTGACTGCGAAACGGTATATCGACAGGTATTCCAGATTGTTAAGTACTAAATAATGACTATTTGTCAATCAGATTTGCGTATAATTGAGATAGTGACTCTTTAACACGGCTTATTTTATAATTCTCGCAAGTCTCTAAAGCGTTGGCAACTAATCTATTTTTGTATGCCTCGTCATTAAGAAGGAGTTTAATAGCCTCAAACATTTGCTCTTTATCGCCGGGAGTAATGAAGAGTCCGTTTTGTCCGTGGGTAACGACCGAGGCCACACCACCCACATCAGTCGCGATTACCGGCAGCCCGTAAGACATTGCTTCAAGGATAGACACCGGCACACCTTCGATGTAGGATGGGAGGATGAACATATCAGAGTCGTTAAACAGTTGGTTTTTCTGTTCACCGGTAACCCAACCTTCATATTTTACAAGAGATGACAAACCGTGTTCGTTAATTATGTTGTTGAGACGGTCTATCTGATCGTTACCGGCTATATGGAAGCAGACTTTCCCTTCAAGGTCTGACTTGTGCGCAATAATCATATCCAACATATCAAATACTCCTTTTTCGGGACAGATCTTGCCGAGGAACAAAATGTGTTTGATATTGTCAGTAGCACGTGGAGTAATAGATGGTGCTACAATAGGATTATTGATAACAATGCAGTTGGATATATATCCGATTGAATTAAAAAATGATTTCCATTGCTCAGAGAGAGCAACGATGACATCACATCTATCCAGTATTTTTCTTACTTTGTCAGAATTAGAGTTGTAGAAGTCTTTAAAAGAACCGCTGTGAGAATGGAATATCACCTTCTTCTTAAATTTAAGTGCAATCCTGATGAAGATCGCTTTCCTCCAAAAACTGCCCCGAGCTGATGAATGAATGTGGACAACTTTTATTTTACGATCCTTAAGTAACGTTATAATAAAACGGACATATGCAGTAAATGCAAATGCGGTTTTAGTCATGCGAGAGCCGTCTCTCTGAGAATATATAATTTTAAACGGTTTAAACTCAGTAGAATAAGTATCGGTTACTGCTTTAATACCACCTTTACCTTTTGGCCCGACAAATAAAATGTTATGATCGTCCATAGGGTCATAGATTTCGTTTTTTGAAATAATCATCGTATGCGCGAAGTAGAGCCTTCGAAGTGTGATCCCAAGAGAGTTGGTTGATAATGCGGTCTCTACCTATACGCGACATTTGTTCTCTTTGTTCAGGATTATCAAGCAGATAAACGATTTTTTTAGCGAGGTCAACCGCATCGTTAGGTTGAGCATAAAGCGAGGCTTCCTGGGCTGAATATCGGCCTTCGGTGAGATCAAACTGAACAATTGGTTTTCCGAGCGCCATATATTCAAGAACCTTGTTCATAGTAGACTTATCGTTCATGTCATTATACTCATCAGAATTAACACAAACATCGGCAGTGTTAAGATAGTCGAGCATTTTATTGTCATCAACTCTTCCAGTGAATTCTACGATATCGTCAAGCTGCATATCTTTGCATAAACGTTTCAGCTCTTCAAGGTGTGGACCACCTCCGACAATGCCCCAGAAAATATCATCGCGGTGCATGCTCTCGCGAATATATTTTGCGGCCTGAAGCATATATTGTATGCCTTCCTGCTGTCCGATGACACCAAGGTATCCAATCATGAAGCGGCGTCCACGTTTGATTTCCGGCTTAGGTTCGCGGATAACGAGTCGTTCAAGTTTAGGTCCGCTACGCAGGATATGCACTTTGTCAGGGGACATGCCTCCTCGTTCGATTGCAATACGTTGATAGCTTTGGTTGGTCACAAAAGCAAATGTGCAGTGCTTGTATGTATTACGTTCGAGCCATAATTGTGATTGATAGAACAATCCTGATTTTTTGCCGAATTTAGCTTCGTAGAGTTCCGGACAGATATCATGGTGGTCAAATACATAGTCTACACCTTTGTTCTTGAAAAAGTTGGCGACCATATAGATGTTGTCAGGAGGATTACATCCGTGGATGACATGGAATCCATGTTTTTTATAAATTAATTTTGCAAGTCGGTATTCCTGCCAAAGAGCCGAGAGGTATTCGCGTGCGTATCCAATTGCTCCATTCCCTTCTTTAGGAAGATTATGACGGTAAATATGAACATTATTGATACATTCGTAGTCTGCATTGTACCCTTTGCCTTTAGGACATATTACAGAAACAGTATAGCCGTTTGCGGCAAGAGTGGAAGCCTCTTGCCAAACACGGGTATCAAAGGGTACGGGAAGGTTTTCGACTATGATAAGTATTCGTCTATCCATAGATGTATCAGGTGTTTTTATTCGATGACTATTGTATTTGAGACGCCATGACCTGAGACGGTCAGTATCGTGCATCGGTTTAGAGTTCCATATGATTCTGAGTACTCGCCCTCGTGAGCAGACAATGTGCCCGTGGAAGTTGAAAGGGACAAACCCTCTGATAATACGGCACAGTTTTCTTTGATGTCAGCGTGTATACCGGGAGCGAGAACAAAGGATGCGACCCAATCACATTCACTATCAAATTCATCGTCGATGATAAGCGTAGTGGAAACTTTATCGAAGGTGAATTTACGTCTGTGCCGGATACCACTCATGCCGGTAGAATCAGCGATTATAGTGTCAACGTCATTTAAAAGTTCGCTGATATATAGTGATGTAACCGGCTTCTGTCCCCATAAGAACGCTCCGAGCATTTCAGCATTGTCTTTGCCATTAATCATGATAGTAGAATGATGGCGGACGTCTCTCAATCTATTTCTCAGTGACAGATTACAATGATATACGCCGGTGCCTGGATCACCGAAGATGGGTTTGCCATCGCGATACATCTGAAAACTCAGTGCATCATCATGACCGTGAGCAGCTATTGAACCGAACCCATGAGTCGCATGGTCAATGGCAACAATGGTCTTATTATCATTGCTGCGAAGTATAGAGTATCCACCATCGGCAAATGTTCTGCTTTGAGTTAGATTAACCAATGGTTGTTGCTTAATATTATCTATAATGGAGTCGGAGAAAAGCCAATTGATATTTTCTGCGACGGTTGCAAAAGAATGATACCTTTTGCCGGTAATCAACGAACTTAGCTGAAGAATATAGGCATAGTGACTAAAATTATCACCTCCTTGAAGATCAAGAATCTTACCCTCATCGTTATCTCCAAACTCAATTGCCTTGTCATCGTCAACCATTGAGGTTGCAAGAAATGACGCCATTTTGTCAAGCATGAGTATCCAATGTCTGGGCAGTTGAGACCCTGCAGATTGCATTACATGAGTCAAGATAAGATATGCCTCCATTGCGAAAGAATGGTAGTGTAGCGAGACTTCTCGATTTACTCCATCAGGGTATGTCTGGAGTGGTAGTTGGACAGACAAGGTTTCAACTGCAACGTTTTTCCATTTTTGTACATCAAACGCGTATCCGGCTATGCCTATGGTTGCCATTTCAACGAGCAGATGGTTGTTGGCTGAAGAATATCTGCTGTAGTGACGCATTATGTAGTTAATGCAGTTAATGATTGATGTCTCTAATTCATGTGTCAGTTTCATGTCTTCAACATCAGACGCATGAATGAAAGCCAAAGCGTAGATTTGAGAAATCGCGCGGATCGCTACTTCCATACCCGAAGTCCATGAAATGCCATGTAGAAAGGGATTTTGCTCATTCCATGTATCAAATGTCTTTCTGAATAAATCTAAAATCTCCGGATTACGGGAGATATAGTATTCTTTGGCAAGTACAGCTAACTGGTGGTGGCGGTTAAGTTCCCAGTTTAAACGAGCGTCGCCGATGTCGTCACGTTGTTTATAGCGTAATTTCGATGATGAAATCAATTGCCACTCTGAATCAGTATTGAATCCTGCGTGCCACTTGAAAGCGTATTCGCGGTAGGGATAAGTTCCTAAAAGTTTTATTTCAGTATTATGAAATGAGACGATATTATCAAAATTAATACCGAGGCTTTTGTGATTAAAATGGGCGTGCCGTCCGGTATTCCAGAACCGATCGCTTGATACAGAACGAAAAGCGGAAAATCGAAATTGTTCTATTTCTGACCTTGTTTTCTGGGATATACGCCAGGCTATTTCAGCCGGGTGCATGGCTTTTAGCCGATTTATGTACCAGCGAAGTCTACCCATTAATACTCAGAACCAATAATCTCACGATTTAGTGAGGCTGCTTGTGAAGCGTGTGTGTTAATGTTACCCCAAGATAAACCTTCATAAACTCCACTATAGTCTATATCTTCCCATGCACGGACAAGGTCAACTATAATTTTGCCAGGATATCGAGACAAAATGTCATTGAACTCTGTTTCCTTGTTAGTGACAACAATTACATCGGAAGCCGTGATTACGTCATCAAGATTATCGGTCACGAAATGCTGGAGATGAGGTATTTTTGCCATGATGAACTCACGGTTTGTACCGGTAAGTTCTGAAATTTTTACATTTTTGTCATAGATGCTGATATTAAAACCTTTGCCGAGAAGGGTTTCAACAACATCAACGATCGGACTGCAACGTAAATCATCAGTACCGGCTTTGAAACTGAGTCCGAGGATGCCAACGTTGCGGCAGCCATATTTTGAAATTAGTTTTACTGCTTTCTGTTTCTGCAGGTCATTTGATTTCTCTATGTGTTCAATGACAGGTACGGAAATATAATTGTCATGAGCGAGAGTGCGTAATGCCCTGGTGTCTTTGGGTAGACAGGAGCCACCATAAGCAAATCCCGGTTTAAAATAGTAGGGCGAAATATTGAGTTGTCGGTCACGGCAGAATATATCCATAACCTTGTGACTATCAATATCTAAGGCTTTGCAGATGTTTCCAACTTCATTCCCGAATACAATTTTCAGCGCATGGAATGTGTTGTTGACATATTTCATTATTTCGGCTACCCGAATATCCGTCTCAATAAAATCGGCATGGATGTCTTTATAAAGGCTACGGAAAATTTGAGTCGCTTTCTGGGAGTCAGAACCGATCAGGGTCAGAGGTGGATTTAGAAAGTCATGAACCGAGGTGCCTTCTCTAAGAAATTCAGGATTTGACACAACAGCGAAGTCGATATTACGTTGTTTACCGGACTCTTCAGCGATAATTTCACCAACGCGGTTGTTCGTACCGGGTAAAACTGTGCTCCGTATGGCAATTACGTGAAAACCTTGTTTGTCTCGTAAGGCAGAGCCAATCTGTCGGGCGACGGTATGGATATAGTTTAAATTTAAGTGGCCTTCAGCAGTGCTTGGAGTGCCAACTGCAATAAATGAGATATCGCTTGTGTTTATTGCACGCTGCACATCGGTAGTGGCGCTTAATTTCCCTGAACGGTGTGCGCTACGACAGAGTTCCTCGATATCTTTTTCTATAATGGTCGGTCTACCTTCATTTATGAGGTCAACTTTTGATTGGGACACATCAACTCCTATTACGTTGTGTCCTAAGTGGGCGAGACATGCTGCTCCCACACAGCCTACATAGCCAAGCCCGAATATGCTGATATTCATAGATGGTTCTCTCTTTTCCATTGTTCCTTATTATAGTTTAACGTTTTTTGAGGGCTCATTATTATATGTTGTCCCGAGAAAGTGGAGCGTAGGGATTGCGAGTTGAGTCACCATAGTCATTTATCGGTTAATAATGAGGTGCGTTTAGTAACTGAGCGAGTGTTAATCGGCAGTAATTTGTCTATCAAAAAACCTCAATCTTAATAGTGACTGCAAAGTTATGAAATTTATTACCCATTAACAAGATTAGACATGACAAATAAGTCTCTGCCTAATGAGTGCATTTTAAATATTTTGCTTCATGACTTGAATTTGTGAGACTGGTAAATTTTGATTATTTTTGACTGGTTTTAGCCGTTGCGTGGTGGCTGATGCTTAAAAAATTCTGAGTTATGGCAAAGAAGAAGGTTATGCTTGTGTTTGGCACAAGGCCCGAGGCTATTAAGATGGCTCCGGTTGTCGGCTCGCTTAAGGCGGCGAGCGATGAGTTTGAGGTGACGGTGACTGTCACCGGCCAGCATCGCCAGATGCTCGACAGTGTGCTTGACGTTTTCGGCATCCGCCCTGATTATGATTTAAATATAATGAAGCCGGGTCAGGATCTGTCTGACGTTACGT